>CALVRR010000007.1 GCA_944358705.1 uncultured Bacilli bacterium | reverse complement strand
TCTCATGTGAGAGCTGCCAGTAATAGGCCTTATAGGCCTCAAAGAAAAACCACTAGTTAAACTAGTGGATTTTTATTTTTATGAGTGACATTTTATTTTTTTTACTAATATTTGTTGTTCTTTACTATCTCCATCATAAGTTCCTTTGCGTTCATTATCGACAAAATATCCATAATGAGAATAGTCTGGTGTTTGGTAAATTTGTGTGGGATAATTATTATTTTTTTCTAATTCTTCTATTAATGCATTACGGTTTGTTCCTGTTGTTATGATATGAATAGGATTTTGTTTGTTATTTTCATTATAGTTCGTTAAAAAAGCGTCGCTTCCTTCTATAAAAGCTTGATATATATTGTGTATAGTTTTTTCATTTTGTTCGTTTTCATTTACTTCAATGTTATTAAATACAGCATACCCTTCTTCTTTGTTTACCCAGATGGTACTTTTTGCAATGATTTCTCCAAGTGGATTTAGGATAACTAGGTTTTGGCAATTATCCAAAATCATACTAGCTCGCATAATTCCAGCACCAGCACCATTGATATGGGCACAACTACTACAATGTTTTCCTAGGATGAAGTTTGTTAAGTCTTGTTTTGGTAACCAGTGATAAGAGAATCCACTTGGTAGGGTTTTTATTAAATCATTTGCAGGGTTTTTGTCATAAATAGGATTTCCATCTTTGTTGTATTTTATTTTAGTATAAATATTTCTTGGTGCTTTTTCCGCTTCTTGTAAAATACTTTCTGCAACTTCGAATAATTTTTCGTCATCGTAATATTTTGCAAGTAATGTTGCTAGTTTTTTGTTTTTCTTTTTTTTATTTGAAAATACATTCATTAAAAAGAACGTCTTACATTTTTCTAACGTTACTTCTAATGCTCTTCCATTTCCTTTATTGGATGTGGAACATTTGGATATTTCTTGAAATGAATTATATACACGAGATATAAAACCATTGGTTGTATTATCTATTGTGATTAATTCTTGATAGTTTTTTATGAAAAATGAAATAAACTTTAAATCTAATTCTTCTCTTGGTTCTAGTTCTGAAAATTTACTATGAATTTTATCACTGGTTAAGTAAAATTCATTTTCTTCTCCGTTCTCTTTTGTTTTTGTAAACAACTTTTCAGTCATGAAAGTTGTTGCTTTTTGTCTTAATATTGGATTTGGAGAAAAAGCTCCTAATATTTCCATTAATTTTATTAGGTCATTAACATTTTCTCCTAAATATCCAGAAGTAATGAGTACTTTACTATGTTTTAATAGACGCTTTGTGTTTTTATCATAGTATTTTATTAGTTTTTCTTGGTTTTCTTTAGGAACTTTTATAAATAGGACTGGATGATATAAGATACTATCTTTTTTTTGATATTTTTCTATAATATTACAATAGGTAAATAGTTCTTTTATGTGTTTTAGTGTAGTAGCAATTAGATATTCATTTTCTTCCTTTTCCTTTGGATTCCATACTTTTGAAAATTGGAAAAATCTTTCTAAAGAGGGATTCCAATTTCTAATTATTTCTAATACTTCGTTTTTTTGCATATTTAACATCACTATTTTTTGATAAATTTCTTCTTTTTGTATATGATTTGTATTTAATAATTCTTGAATTTCCATGTTATTTTTTCTTTTGACTATTTCTTTTATATAATCTATATCATTTATCAATTGTTCAAAATTTTCTTGTAATTGAGGATTGCATATTATTGTAGTTATTAGACTATTATAGTTTTCGATTTTACCTAGAATATCTACTAAATATTTTGTGAATTTTTCAGGATCTTCTTCTAATTGATAGGTGGAATTAGATAAAGATTCTATTTCTTCTTTTGTAATTTTTATCATGGTGTAATCGTCTGTTTTTGCATAGTAGCTACCATCTTTCAAAGAAAATATTTTAGTATTGTTTCTATTGTTGATATATTCTTCATAAATTTCAGATGGTTTAGTTTGTAGCATATTAAATTCTCTTGCTAGTATTTTGTTTGTTTCATCAAATATTAATAGTGTACTTGGATAAAATGTTTCTGGAAAAATCATTTTTATTTCTTTTGGTAATTTTACTTTTATTAATCTGGAAGATTTTGAAAATATTTTAAAACCAATATTTTCTAGAGAAGAGGGAAGGTCTATTTCTTTGATATTTTTAAAAATTTCTTCCATATTTTTTCCTAATGATGTGATTCCTTCTTCTAGGGTAATTTCTTCAAACGGAATGGAAGGTTCTTGGAGAAAACTATTATGTATATGAAACATTAAAATTTTTCCATATGGAGTAAAAAATATATTTAATTTTTTTAAATTTGGACAATTTAGAAAGGTATTACATCCAATACTTTCTAGTTCTGATGGAATATTTAAGACTTTTAGATTTTTCGCACCGGCAAAAGCATAGTCAAGGATATTATAAGTTAGTGAGTGCGTAAATATTTCTGGTTTTATTTCTATTTTTAAATAACCGACGGTATATTCTTCTTTTGGTGATGCGATAGCGTATTGTAAGATTGCTCCTGTTTCTTTGTCTATTAAAGCTACTTCTTCATCACTTAGATAGGCTTCATTTTCCATATCTACTATGATTTTTTCTAATTGCTCCATTTGAGAAATGGCACCTATTTCTATGTTGGTTAAGTATTTTGGTATTTTTAGTTCTTTTATACTATTACATTTTGCTAGAGCCATTTGTCCTAAACTTTTTATTTTTAATGGTAATTTAAAATTGGTCAAAGATATACAATTATATAGACCGTAGTCGTCTATGTAATTTATGTTATCGTGTAGATTTAATTTTTTTAGATTAATACAGTTTTGAAATAATCCATAAGAAATATAATGTAGGGTAGGAGGAAAAGTAATTTCTTCTAAAGAGATACAATCACGAAAAGCTTCTTGCTCTAGTAGTTGCAGATGGTTCGGTAAATTTATTTTTTTTAAAGAGCTACATCCAGCAAAAGCGTGATGTTCTATTACTGTTACGGAATCTGGTAGAATGATTTCTTCTACTGATTTAAAATCCTGGAAAGCGTTTGCTGGAATTGTGGTTACACCATCGTGGACTTTTATCGTTTTTGTTTTACTATCGTAGCTATAGAATTCATTTACTTCCATTTTCCCAATCCTTTCTTATTTTCTTTTTAGTACTATTTTTTCTGGTTTTTTACTTAGTACCAATCTTTGACCTATCATCCAATCTCCTTTATGAAAACCCCTTCCACTAAGAGAGTAGGTCGAGTAGTCAAGTGAGGTATGGACGTTTGTTTCTGGGTACTCCTTATTGTCCCATCCTTCAAAAACAGTATTTCTCTTAGTTCCAACATAGATATTTTTTAACATTTTTTCTGGATTGTTTTCGTTATAAGCTATTAAAAAGGCTTTTGTTCCCTCAATAAATGTTTCTCGAAGATTTTGTAGTTGTTCTTTCTCTCTGTGACCTAGAGATACTTCGATGGTGTTAAATACTGCATACTGTTCACTCCTATTTACATAAATAGTTGCTTTCGCAACGATTTCACCATTTTCCATTTTTAATGCTAGGTTCTGAGAGTTTTTGTCTATCATGCTAGCTCGCATAATTCCAAACCCAGCTCCTTCTAAGTGAGCACAACAGCCACAGTATTTTCCTAATACTAAGTTTATGTAATCTTGTTTTGGTAACCATTCGTATGAATATCCACATTCTACGGTTCCTTTTAAATCGTCCTTTGGATTATTATCGAATATCTCTTCACCATTTTCATTTTGTGTCTTTTTGGCAAAAATGTTTCTTGGTGCTGTTAGTGATTCTTTATATACTGCTTGGGCATAATTCCAAGTTTCATTGCTATCAAACCAAGATCCTACTAAAATTGCTAGTTCTCTGTTTTCTTTTGTAATATTATCGAATTTTTTTGTATTTAAATAATTGATACATTTTTCTATGGTTACTTTTAATTTTCTTTGTTCTCCTTTATTCGAAGTGGAAGTTTTTTTAATTTCTTGGAAATTTGAGTAAATTCTTTTTATGGTACCTGCTTTTCTTTTTTCTAATTTCATTAATTCGTGATAGTTTTTCATAAAAAATTCACTAAAATCTTTATCAAAAATAATATTTGGAATTAGAGAGTAATCGAAAATAGTATGTATCTTGTCTTTAACAATTTGGTCTTCATTTTTTTCTCCATTTGGTAATTTCTCTGCAAATATTTTTTCTATGATGAACATCATTGCTTTTTGTCTAGTAATAGGATCTTCTTCTAGGGCACCTGTTATTTTTAATAAGGTTAGCAAATCATTTAAATTTTCTTTTATAGTGGAAGGATTTTCTTTTATTTGACTTTTGTTAATTAGATGTTTCATATTTGTATCAAAATATTTAAAGAAGTCTTCTGCATTTGGGTTGTCCATAATGTATATAAACATTTTATTTGTTAAAAAGTTATTTTCTTTTTGATATTTTTTTAATAATTCTATGAATTTTATAATTGATTTTGCATGTTCATTTTGTAATAGTCCTTGAATTAGAGAATCATCTTCTTCTAATAACTTACTTTTCCTTAGTATTTGAAAAGCAAAGGCCTTTTCTTGTTCTAAATAACTAAATAATATTTCTCGGTCTTTTAAGTCAATATTTTTCATTAGAATTCCATTTGTCAATAATGGAGTATCTAAATTTCTATTTATTAATTCATTCATAATGTCTAAAAAGGCAATTGGATTATTTTCAATTACTTCTGGGTATCTACAGACTCTACGAATTTGTTTTTTTGTTAGTGTTGTGATTACTGATTCTTCTTTTTTTGTTTCTTCTATATAATATTTTTCTGGTAAAGTATATAATCTGTAGTTTCCATAATAATTGTTATTGATGCTGTATTCTAGTGGGGTTATTAGAGAAAATCCGTTATCAAAATTTACGCTAACATTTTTTTTGAATGTTTCTTTTTCGATTCGTGTGATATTCTTTGGTACTCTTATGGATTTTATACTACAATCTTTAAACGCTGAGTTTCCAATGGCACAAGTTGTGTTGTTCTCTGGTAGAATAATTTTTGTTACATTTGTAAAATGTGGTAGTGCATTGTGATTTATTAATGTAAAGTTTCCTTGGTATTCTACTTCTTCGAAAGGTAGAAATGGAGTATTTTTAGAAAATTTTTCCATGTAGAATCTATTGTTATCTTTTAATTCAAATCCATGACTAGTATATAGAGGAATTTGTTTCAATATTAATTTTTTTAAATTTGGACATCCTTTAAAACTGGTGATATCTAGACTATTTGTACAACTACAGATGGTTAATTCTTCTAAGTAAGGATTTCCTGCAAAAGCATAAGCTCCAATAGAGTTTAGAGGTTGTATTGTTTCAATATTTTGTGTAGTATCGACGCAATAGTCATATAAAGAGTAACTTTTTTGTTTTAATCCTCCGGCATAGAGAACTAATTCTCCTTCCATACGTTTAATTAATATTTTATTGTCTGGTGTTAGAAACTTTTCATTTTCTGGTGATACTTCAATTCGTTCTAGGGAATCCATGTAGTTTAAGGCAGCAATACCTAAGGTATTTAGGTTGGCTGGAATTCGAAATGTTTTTAAACTTATACATTTTTGAAAGGCTTTCTTTTTTATTGATTCTAGTGCATCTGGAATATTTATATCTGTTAATGAGATACAATTATAAAAGGCCATGGTTCCTATTTCTTTTAAGTTGTGACCTAATCTTACTTTTTCTAGTAGAAGACAATGGCTTAAAGCTTCAGAAGATATCTTTATACAGTTTTCTAAGTTTATTTGTCTTAATTTTTGGCAATTAGAGAAAGCAAAACTTTTTAATACTTCTATTTTTTCATCTCCTTGGATGATTTCTAGATTTTTACATCCTTGAAAACATGCAAAAGGAATTACCTTGTCAATAATATTTATAGCTTTGATATTTATACAGTTTTTAAAGGCTTCTTCGTTAAAATTTTGTACTATTTCTGGAATGGATGGTAGGCTTTTACAATTTTTGAAGCATCTTTTTCCAATTGTTACTTTTTGATTTTGAGTGTGGTTTATTTTAAATAAATTTGTACAACCTTCAAACATACTATTTGGAAATTCTGTAACTTCAGGGTTTATTGTGATTTCTTTTAAACTCTTACAATATTTAAAACAATTCTTTCCGAAACTTACTACATGTTTTGGAAAATAAGTCAGACGACTACATCCTTCGAAAACAGAATCTTCTAATGTTTTTATGTGATCTGGTAATGGAATATTTAATTCTTTACAACCTTTAAAAAGAGAATTTGGTAAAGTATCTATTTGTTTTGGAATATTTATTTTCTTTAGTTTTTTACAGTTCATAAACGCTTCTTTTCCTAATTTTTTTAGAGTACTTGGTAGGACAATTTCTTCAAGATTTTCGCATCCAGCAAAAGCACCCCAGTCAATTTCTTCTACACCTTCTGGGATAATAATTTTTTTCAGATTTTTACAATTGGCAAATGTTCTAGAATTAATTTTTTTTAATGAGCTTGGTAAAACAACTTCTTCAAGGTTTTCACACCCTGAAAAAGCGCCTCTTCCTAGATTCGTTAATCCCTCTGGTAGAGTCAATTTCTTTAGTTTTTTTGCATTTGCAAAAGCTCTCTCTCCAATCCTTATTACAGAATCAGGAATTGTTATTTCTTCTAAATCTTCGGAGTTTAGAAAAGCAAAATCTTCTATTATTATTAAATTAGTTGAAAATTTTATTCTTTTCATGTTTAAATTGTGTACTGCATAACTACCAATTACTTGTATGTATTCTGGAATATTCAGTATTTCGTTTATAATTTCATCCTTGGTTATTTTTATCAAGACATTATTTTTGACATTCATTCCCATCTCTTCCTTTGTAATGGATTATTATATCAAATTTATGGAAATATTCAATTCATTTTCTTGCAAAAGAAAGAAGTTTTTGTTAGTATAGTAAAACAATGGAGGGATACTATGGCATTAGAAGGGAAAATTTTACGTCCACCTTTAATAAAATTAGGAAAAGAAAATAAAGTTATTATTCAGAATGGAAATAATCAAGAAGAAGAATTACCTCTTCTTCCAGGGGTGTTTTTTGACACAGATAGTTTTTATGGTTTTGTTGTTGTTAGTGAAAACAATCAATCTCAAGATGAAGTGGTTTATTCTACGGAATGTCCGGTCCAAGCGGTTGGAATGAGAGGCAACGCGGTTGCTATTTATGAATATGGTAAGAAATCTTCTTGGCTTTTTTCCCAAAAAGGTAAATTACTTCAATCTATTGAAGGAAATCCTAGTGTTTATTTACCATCACAAGATCGACAAGAATATTTGTTTCATAAAAAAGCGGAGATTAAGGATCCTGTTGTTATAAAAGTGGAAGAGGATAATAATGGTTTTTCTTCTTCTGTTTTAGCGGATGATAAAACTGGTGAATTTTTACCTACTTATCCAGGTGTTGTATTTGGTGGAGAACATTATGGTTTTACTTTTATTATCTATAAAAATGGTGAAGAAAAAGTTAGGAGAACTTATCCAACCCAGAATAGGATTTATGGTATTGAATCAAATTCTGAAATATATGGAGATATTTGTGTTCATGAGGATGCTAAATATTTTCCTTGGAAATTTAACTATACTGGAAATTTAATAACAATGTCTTCTTATAATCCATATTCTAGGCGAGATATTGCTGTTGCTGGACCGGAATTATTAAAACAGGTAGATAGTAAGGGTAAATAATATGCGGATTTGGAAGTTTGTAGCGAAAGATTTTTTAAAACAAAATTCTGAAGTTGTTTCTTCTGATATGGAAGAAACTAATATTGATGATCCTCGTTTAGAAGATATTGATACTTCTACAATGACTGATAGTGAATTACAAAATAGTGAAGAACAGTTAGGTGAAACAGATTCTTCTTCTGAGCAAGAAGAATCTATGGAAAGTTCCTCTGAGAGTTCGAATGAATTTAATGGAGACGAACAGAATTCTGAAAAGTCGGATTCTTTTGATGGTTCTTCTCTAGATACTGAAGAATCTAATGGAGAAGAACAGAATTTTGAAGAGTCGGATGCTTTTGAAGAATCTTCTTTCGATACCGAAGGGTCTAATGGAAAAGAACAAGATGGTGAGCTTGGTCCTACTTCTGAACAAGGGGAATCAATCGAAAATTCTTCTGAAGGTTTGGATGGTTCTACTGGAATAGGGAATAATTCTGGAAATGCAGACTCTTTTGACGGTACTTCTTTAGATACGGAAGGGTCTAATATTGAAGAACAGGATGGTGGACTTGGCCCTTCTTCTGAACAAGGAGAATCTATGGAAAGTTTCTCAGAAGGTTCGGATGAATCTAATGGAGAAGAACAGAATTTTGAAGAGTCGGATGCTTTTGAAGAATCTTCTTTCGATACCGAAGGGTCTAATGGAAAAGAACAAGATGGTGAGCTTGGTCCTACTTCTGAACAAGGGGAATCAATCGAAAATTCTTCTGAAGGTTTGGATGGTTCTACTGGAATAGGGAATAATTCTGGAAATGCAGACTCTTTTGACGGTACTTCTTTAGATACGGAAGGGTCTAATATTGAAGAACAGGATGGTGGACTTGGCCCTTCTTCTGAGCAAGGAGAATCTATGGAAAGTTCCTCAGAAGGTTTGGATGGTTCTACTGGAATAGGGAATAATTCTGGAAATGCAGACTCTTTTGACGGTACTTCTTTAGATACGGAAGGGTCTAATATTGAAGAACAAGATGGTGGACTTGGCCCTTCTTCTGAACAAGGAGAATCTATGGAAAGTTCCTCAGAAGGTTCGGATGAATCTAATGGAGAAGAACAAAATTCTGAAGAGTCGGATGCTTTTGAAGAATCTTCTTTAGATACGGAAGGGTCTAATATTGAAGAACAGGACGGTGAACTCGGTCCTATTTCTGAACAAGGAGAATCAATAGAAGAATCTTCTGAAGGTTTGAATGATTTTGATGATATGGAACAAAGTCATGAAATAAAACTAAATAAAGATGATAAAGTAGAACAAGTTTCGGAAATGAATGTTGATAATCAAGAAATAGATTCAGAGGAGAGTGAAGTAGATTCTGATGAAATTGTTGATGACAATGCGGAAGTATTATCTTTAGAAAACAATCAGTTTTTACAGGAGTTAAAGGAACTTCCATCTTTTAAAGATCGAGAACGTGGCGATGGGTATTCTATTGATACGGATAGTCTTACAGAATTACCTGATAGTTTAGTTCGAACTTTAATTATTAAGTTTTTAAATCAAAGATTTTGTAATAAAGCTAGTGATTTAAATCATCGTAGTACGGATTTAGAAAAAAGTTATGGTTTTTATAAATGGGATTTAAAGAAAGTTATTTTTGATTATACTACATATCAATATACTAAAGTATTACGTGATAAGTATGGTTATCAATATGCAAATGGAAGATTTCAAAATGTTCCTTTGTCATTTTATTTTGATATGTCTACTAGTATGAGTAGTTATACTAATATGTTGGCTGTACTTGCCATAGAACTTTTAAAAAAAGATGTTAAAGTTTTGATAGGATTTAATGAACGAGTAAATGTTCAAATTGATTCTTTAAAGCAAGAGATTGATGTTAGTGAACTTGCCTCTATTTTGTGTAGTGCTGGTTATAGCTCTATATGGGGGAGTTCAGAATCTTTTAAAAAAGATTCTAGGGTAGAGTATAAATTTGTCAATCAAGATATTGATCAATATTTAATTGAGAAGAAAGCGGAAAAATGTGTTGTTTTTGCAGATTTTGATCCATTAAGTGAAGTGGTACAGTTATCTCAGAAAACGGACGTTTATTGGTTTTGCTTTGAAACTGACTTTGAAAGAAGTGATTTAGAGGGATATAAAGGATTTCTTTATCCTGTTCAAGATGCTAATGATATTGTTCATGGACTTATTAAAGTAAATGAAAGAAGATTTGAAAATTTATGCTTTGTTGAAAATCCAAAAGTGTTGAAAAAAGGTGGGGAATAGGTATGAATATATCAAAAAGTAAATTAAAAGAGATGTTTGAATCTGATGGATATTATATTGATGATTCTAGTCTATCGAAAGCCTATGTGGCGTTAGAATATTTTATAGAAAAGAAGAATGTTGGACAAGATGTTTATTCTCTTTGTCTAGATGGTCCATCTGGTGCTGGAAAAACTAGTTTTGTGGACGCTTATCGAAAAGTTGCTTCTGAATTATTAAAACAACCGGTGAAATTTATTAATTTCCAATTGGATGGAGAAACTGGGAAAACTGATTTGTATGAGGATATTGATATTGTTGCGGCAATTTCTGATGATCCTGATAAAGTTCGATTGGCTGGGGCTATATTAAAAGCTTTTCAATTGGTTAATCAAGGCTATTATGTAGTTTTAAAAATGGATGAATATGATAAGGCAAGAGATTCTACTGATACCTTTTTTAATAATGTCTTACAGGAAGGATTACTTAATACGGTACAACATGGAGATGTTCAGATTGCCCCTGAGAATTTAGGAAAGTTGCAAGTGTTCTTATGTAAAAATGATATGAGAGCTGAGTTGTCAGAACCTATGATTCGAAGAAATAGGATTATTCGTTTGGACTATATGAAGCCAGATCGTATGTTTTTAATATTAGAAAAATTTGCAAATGATTATCAGTGTGATAGTGGATTGTTAAATTTGGTTTTATTGATGTATGAGAATATGTATCAAAATAGAGAAGTGTATCGAAAACTTCCTTCTTGTTCTGAATGTAAACAGGCGATTATGGATGCTCATATTTTACTAAGAAGTACGGGATTTTCTAAGACAGATATTTATCAGAATATTATTGATAATATGTTGAAGTTTGAAGATGATATAAAAACATTTGAATCGCAAGTTGGGAGTAGTAAAAATGATAAACTATCTAGTCTTATTGATTCTATGAAAGATGCACCTGCTGATGAAGATATCAATATTAATAGTTTAATTGCTCAGAAAATATTTACTGATGAAGGAAAAAATCTTGCAGAAAAAACACAAGAGATGAATGCTTTGATTCAAGAATATCGTGAGAAGTTTGCTTTGATGGAAGAACAACGTAAAGAGGCAATTGAGCAAGAAATTCAAAGGATTTCTTTGGAACATGGTACTTTAGTTTCTACGGTTGATTATCCTAATGCTCTTAGAAATTTTGAAGATGAAAGTGCTCGTATAAAAAGAGGATACAATATTTTTGAATTATCTCCTAAAGAGTGGACGGATGTTGGTAGTGTATATTTTAATGGTTTATCTCATCATGATTTAATTCAGGGTATTATAAAATATGTTAATCAAATTGATACGGTTGTTTATGAAAATGGAATAGTATTAAAAGAAGATAAAGATAATCAACAGGAACTTATTGTTATTTATGAAAATGATCCTGATGGAAATTTACGTTATCGTATTATGTCTAGTCAAGCAGTTATTCCTTCTACCTTTGTTGCAGACATTAAACATTTTTTAACCACTTGTAATTGTACTTATCAGTTGCAAGAAGCTAAACCTACGAAGAATGTTGTTAACTCTGCTTTAAATATGTCGATGGGGCGTTATTCTATTGATACCTTAATTTATAATGATACTTCTCTTGATATGGATGAAATATCTTCTCATGTATATCATTTTACTTTTGCAGATCAAATTTTTGAACCATTTAGTACTCAAAAACTTGATTCTAATCTTGAAAAGTTTTCTTGTTCTGATGTTGAAAATGCTACGAATGCTTCTACACAATTAATGAAAGGTAAAACAAAACAAATAACTTATGGACAGTAAAAATATTTTAGAAATTGAACAAGAAAGATTAGAATTATTAAAAAAATATAAATTGGATGAAGAAAGTAATTTGGAATTTCGGAGTACAATAAAGAAAGTTTCGGAAGAAGAAGCTGATAAATTGGGAAAAAAGTTATATAATATTATTAATAAAAAAGATTATAATGAGAAAGATGATACACAATTTGATGAAGTTGTTAATTTGGTTTTTGATGGTGCTAATTTAGAATATAAAACAAGTCAGAAGAAAATATTTCCATTACTTGTTTGTTGTAGAAGAGGATATATAAAAACATTTATACTTTTAGTCCGAGCTGGAGCGGATGTTAATCAAGTAAATGATTATGGTACTACTTGTTGTATGGATGCAGCTAGACGTAATTATGTTCGTATTTTGAATCTTTTAATTCTTTTAGGAGCGGATATTAATGCTAGATGTTCTGATGGGGATACTGCTTTGTTTAGTGCTAAAATACATGATAATAAAGAATCTTTTCATGCGTTGGTTCAAGCGGGGAGTTACTTAGGAAATCGTAATAGTCTTAATCAAACGATTTTTGATATTAATCCTTCTTCTTCACTTACTATAGATAGTAAGTTCCTTGCGGATAAAAATTTATCTGTTCCTTCTGTTTCTTTTCAAGATACTCAAGATTTGGTAGAGGAAGCAACTCAGAAAATGAAACAGATATTGCAAAAAAAATAATATTCCTTATTGAATATTATTTTTTATTTTTATATATTCTTTTTGTAATAATTCTTCAATTCCTTTTTTACAGTTGGCAGGGGATGTACTTGGTAAAGGTATATCTTCTATTTTTATTTTAGGATAGATATATTTTTTATATAATTGATGTGCTTTGGTTCCAGTTGTAAAGATTGTTTTTATATTTGAATTTTTTAATATTGGTTTTAAATTATTTGGTATTACATTTTTAATAGAGGCATCGCTTGATGAAGTTATATCACATTCTTTTATTACATCGAATAAAGCTATATGATGCTTATTTAGAAAAGTAATTTTTTCTTCTTTTGTTTTTCCAATTTTTTCATTAAATACAGTTTCTAAGGTTTTCCAAAATCTATTTTTAGGGTGTCCATAATAAAATCCTATTTCTCTTGATTTTATTGATGGAAGACTTCCTAATATTAAGACTTCAGAATTTTCATCATAAATTGGTTTTAGTGTATGTTTTACTTTCATGTTATCACCTAAAAATACTATAACTTTCTTTTTTCTTCTTTTCAAGTTTTTTCTTTTTTTACATATAATTTAATGGTGATGTTATGAATAATGGGATACAAGTAATTTATCCTAGAACAAAATATAAAAATTTAAATCAGGCGATGTGTGAAGTGGTTCAAAATCATATCATAGAGTTTATGAATTTTGCGAAAGAACCTATTCAAGAAAATTTTACTTATACTTTTGATATTTCTCATGATGAATACACTTATCAAGATTATTTATCGATTGTTTTTTATATTTCTTCTTATACGGGTGCAGCACATCCTAGCCATCAAATTTATTCTATTGTTTATGATATTTCAAAGGAAAAAATTATTACTATGCAAGATTTGGTTTTTGAAAAAGAAAACTTACTTTCGGTTTTATCAGAAGAAAGTAGAAAGATTTTATCTAGTAATCCTAAAATAACAGATTCCAATTTATTACTTACTGGTACTAGTCCTGATATTTCTAATTATCAAATATTTGCTTTTGTTCCTACTGGGATTATGATTTATTTTCCAGAATATCAGATTGCCCCTTATTCTTCGGGTGCTTTTAAAATAGTGGTTCCTTATACTAAAATTTTTGAAGATTGAAATTCTAAGAATTTTTTTGTTTTTTTTCTTTCCATATTCTTTATTATGTTTTTTTATTTATGCTATAATTTTTGTAGGTGATTGGTTATGAAAGTCATTACTATTAAGCAACCTTTTGCAACATTGATTGCGGAAGGCTTAAAAAGATACGAATTTCGTACGTGGAAGACCAAGTATCGTGGAGAAATTTTAATTCATGCAGGTAAAAGTATTGATAAGAAAGCAATGAAGAAATTTGAGAGGTTGGGGCTTAGTTATCCAACTGGATGTATTATAGCTAAGGCAATGATTACCGATTGTGTTTTAGTAGATGATTTGTTACGTAAGAATTTGTCAAAAGAAAATGAACTTGTTTATTCTGGGGTTATTAAACATCCTGAGTGGGAAGGGTATGGTTTCTTGCTTGAAAATGTAGAAAAAATTCCTCCTATTTCTGTTAATGGAAAACTTGGTTTGTGGAATTATACCTATCCTGAGAATAAATAGTTTCTTTTCCTTGTTTGTTTTTGTATAATATAGAAAAGGAGGAATATTATGAAATGTCCAGTTTGTAAAGATGTTACATTATTGATGTCAGAAAAAAGGGGAGTTGAAATAGATTATTGTCCAGAATGTCGAGGAATATGGCTTGACCGTGGAGAGCTTGAAAAGTTAATTGAAAAAGAAGAGAAAACTTATCAAGAAGCAAAAAGAGAATATGATGATTATGAAGATAAACATAATCACAATAAATATTCTAAAAAAAGAAAAAAAGAGTCTTTCTTAGGTGAAGTATTTGAAATTTTTGGTGATTAAAAAGCTACTTTAAGTAGTTTTTTTTTGTTAATTTTTGCTTTTTATATATAAGAGTTTCTAGAAATAACTTTTTTATAATAACAGATTGTTATGGTAGATATAATTAATATATATTTTAATTATTATAATTCCTTTTATATAATATTTTTGAAGAGGTGATTATATGATTGTTGGGATTTGTGGAAAGTCAGGTAGTGGAAAAACTACTCTTGCTGAAAAATTAATTCACAATGATAAAAATATTTCTGTTATTCATTTGGATATTGATAAAATCGGTCACCAGACTTTAGAAATAGAAAATGTCAAAGAAGAATTGATTGCTTGTTTTGGAGATTCTATTGTACAAGATGGTAAAATTTACCGTCCTAATCTTAGTAAAATTGCCTTTTCTTCGAGTGCTGCTATGGAAAAGCTTACGGATATTACTTGGAAATATATGAAGAAGTCTATCGATTCTTTTCTTTCTGAAAGTTCTAACTCTATTATTATACTCGATTGGGCTTTACTTCCTAAGACAGAATATTTTGCGAAGTGTGATATGACTGTTCTTTTGGATGTTCCTTATGAAGTTCGAAAACAACGAGTGATTTCTAGAGATTCTATTTCTGATAGTTTGTTTGATTTAAGAGAAAGTGCAAGTCTTGATTATTGTTTTCGTGATTTTGATATCGTAGATAGTGATATAGAAGATATTTTTGAAAGATTGGTGAAGTTTTATGAGTAAAGTTTTATATCCGGGGAGTTTTGATCCTATTACTAGGGGACATATGAATATTATTGAGCAAGCAAGTGTTTTGTTTGATGAAGTGGTAGTTGCTGTACTTTGTAATCCAAATAAAAGAAATTCTATGTTTTCGGTAGAGGAGAGAGTGGATATGATTCAGCAGTTATATTCTTCTGTTGATAATATTAAGGTCGTTTCTTCTTCTCTTGCGGCGGTTGATATTGCTGCTCTTTATGATTGTAAGGCTATTGTTCGTGGGCTTCGAAGCTTTACTGATTTTGATTATGAGGTGGGGATGCAACAAATTAATAAAGAAATTTCTAATGGAGCTGTAAATACGGTTTGTTTATTTGCAGATAAAGAATATCAGTTTATATCTTCTAGTATGGTAAAAGAAGTTTTTTCTCTTGGAAAAGATATTCTTAGTTATGTAGACCCTATTGTACAAAAGAAGATGTATTTGAAGAAAAAACACTAATTTTTTGTGAAAATTAAATATTATGATAATATAAGTTTCAATATTAGAAATATTTTATTATGTGATTTGGAGGGATAAATTTGAGTGTATCTGATTGTTTTGATTTTGAAGTACAAGATATTGATCGAACGGTTTCATTTTTAGAATCTATGAAGCAATCTCTTATTGATTTGCATGTTCATAGTAATTTTTCTGATGGAGATCAAAGTCCGTTAGAACTTATTCGATTGGCCAAAGAAGCAAATGTTTCTATTCTTTCTATTGCAGATCATGATACTATTTTAGGAATTCGTTCGCTTACCGATAAAAAAGTCGAAGTTATTGATGAGGTTACTATAGTTTCGGGAGTAGAATTGTCTGCTCAAATAAAGCATGGTCGTATGCATGTTTTAGGTTATGGTATTGACTTAACTAATAAAAAATTAAATGATACTTTAAAATATTTACATGAACGTAGTATTTCTGCTGTTTTAACTATTATTGAGCAGATAAAAAAAGATTATGGTATTATTTTTACGGATTCTGAAGTGGAACAAATTATACAGTCACAGCATAATGTTAATCGTGTGGATGTTGCTAAAAAGTGTGTTGAGAAAGGTTATGCTATTCATGTACAAGATGCTTTTGATAAATATTTGGTGGATGCATTTTTAAAAACGAGAGGTAAAAATGATAAAGGACTACCATATGCAGAATGTATTTCCTTAATTAAAGAAGCTGGGGGGATTCCTGTTCTTGCTCATCCGAAAACATTGGAATTAGAAAATAAAGAATTTTATAAGAAACTAGAAGAATTTATAGATTTAGGATTAGAGGGAATTGAAGTGTATCATTCTAGTTATACGGAGGATGAGTCTCAATTTTATCGGGAGGTAGCTGATAAGTACCATTTATTATGTAGTGGTGGAACAGATTTTCATGGAAAATCTATTAAACCTAGTATTTTTCTTGGTACTGGTAAAAATAATAATGTTAAAATAAAACAATTATCTATTTTAGATCGTTTGATTGATTAAATTCTCTTTTTATGTTATAATATGTAGCAATTTTGGAGGAGTTATGGAATCATTTTCTAATGTCAGTTTGTTTTTTGATAATTGTTATAGGGAAGAAGAAATTCCTAAGGAATTGTTAAAACTTTCTTTATTTACGGCTTGTTCTAAGTTGGAACGTGAACTTTTTAGTAAAACTTCTTTGTTTCAGAAAAATTTAAATCAAGAAGATGGATATTCCTATATGTTTCATTATGAGGGAAACTCTTATCCATTTTCTCTTTTTTCTGATTATGATCTGCAGGATTATGATAAGAAGATATTAAAAAGCAATAAACGTTATAAGGAATTTTTGGGGAGAACTTTAAAACTAGCTTGTTCTTTAGACCTTGTTTCTCCTAAAGTGGTTATTGGAAATTCTTTGATGGAGAATTTTTCATTATTAATTTTGTTTTCTGAAGATGGAGTAAATAAGGTTATTGATTATTCTAAAAATTTAGTTATGAATCAGGAGGATTATTATAAAATATTTTGTTTTCAGGACATTAATGTAGTTGATCAATTTGATTTATATCAAATTCATTATTTGATGGATGAATTCCAGGATGAAAGACATATTTTTGAATATTTAATTTTTACAAAGGAGATATTTCACGATCTTGAAAAACAACCAATTTTTTCTTCCTTTTTTAGTACCTATGATTGTGATGGTATTCATGGGCATAATTATTTACTTTTTGGTAATAATCATGATTGTTTATTTTTTCAAGAGGAAGATATTGGACGTTTGAAATATGAGAAATTAGTAAGGGAATTAAATAATTTTACAGAAAATCCTTCCTTACCTTCTAAACATATATCTTATAATAAGGAAAAATCTTGTTATCAATGGAAAGATAGAAAATTTGGTTCTTTTACATTTTCTTTGTTTTCTGATTTCGTTCTTGATTCTGATGTGAAAAAAGAATTGTTGTCTAAAAATCGATATCATAAATGTCATAAAAATTTTATTATGGTTGCTTGTTCTTTAGCAAAAAAAGATGCTCAAAGTGCTTATGTTGTGGGTGGTAAATTTTTAGAAAATGAAAAAGATTATTTTTATCATTCCTGGGTTGAAATTGATGATAGCAATACTGTTATTGATTATAATCATAATATTGTTATGAATCGTGATAAATATTATGATTTTTTTGGTGTGGAAGTTATTAATCGAATTTTAGTAAGTGATGTGAAAGACGTTTTACATTCTTCTATTGATTTTGGTTTTTCTTTTCATCCTAAGTATATTAGTTATTTTGGACAAGAATTTATGCGAGACTTTCAGAAAAATCAAAAAATATTAGAACGTAAGTAAGGTTAATATTGTTAAATTTAATCTTTTATGTTATAATATGGAAAATTTATGAGGGGAGTTTGTATGGAAAAAAAGAAGAGTACTTTAAAAGAAGTATTAGATGAAATAACAAAACTAGAACGTAGTAATTTATCTTCTGAGGAAATGGTTACCTATCTTTCTACTAGTGATATGGACTGGTCAACATTGCGTGCTTATTCTTTACTTTCTGGAAAAGATGAATTAGCTAGTAAGATAGAAGAAGCAAAAAATGAGATTTCTAGGAGAAATGTTCAAATGTTTCAACAAGCAGTTCTAGAAAATCAAGCAAGTGAAGTATTAAATCGTATGCCATTGTCTGAGAGGATATCTCTAAAACATGATTTTGAAAATCCTGTTATTACTTCTAGTGATTTAGAGTCTGGGGAGGCTGTGGCACTATTAAATGCTTCTGTTGAAAAAGAATTAAGTTCTAGTAATTTTGTTGTTGAACCATGGATTGCTAGTTCGCCAGTTATTGAAACACCATCAACACAAGTAAAAGTTCGATAGAAAAAGATTTTTTATGAAGATATTAAAATTTTGATATCTTCTTTTTTATGGTATACTTTCTTTAGGTGATATTATGCTTAAAGAAAAAATTGATGAGGAAATACTCTCGGCTATTGCTCCTTGTTCTATGTTTTGTAGTACTTGTACTGGTTGTAGTTATGGGGATATTCATCATCATGCTAAAGAGTTACTTCATTTGTTAGAGGGACATGAGGAATTTTTAAATCAAAATTTAAGTGAGAGATATCGTCATAAATTGAATGAATATAAAGTGTTTCACAAAAAATTAAATAAACTTGCTACTTCTAAGTGTGGTGGATGTAGAAATAAAAGAGCGAATGGGTGTTGTATTAGAGGCTGTGTTATTCCAGATTGTGTAGAAGAGCATCAGGTTTTGTTTTGTGCTTTTTGTCAGAGATTCCCTTGTGATAAAGTGAATGAAAAGATTTATTCAAAGGAAATTATAAAAAAATGGTTGGATGGTAATATGGAAATTAAACGAGATGGAATTATTTCCTATTATGAGAAAAATAAAGATAAACCACATTATATTGATTATGTAAAGTGAGCTAATTATCTATTCTTGTTTTATTAAAACAGAGAGTAAATAAGTATATCTGGGGGTGATAATATGTATGCTTATTTTTCAGAACTTGATTGTCCGGATGATTTTAAAATTTATTTGAAGGAAGATCCTTTTGAAGATCAGAAAAAAAGAATCGTTTCTAATATTTTTTTGGAAGATTCTTTCTTTCGTAAATATGAAGATATTTTCCAAAGACTTTCCTTTTTAGATTTGTTATTTCATGGTCTTCGTGAGGAGTTCATTTTTATGAGTCCTTATTTGTTTGAAGATGAGTATTTGCGTTTTTGTGATTTTTTTCAATATAAAGAAAATCATTTTATAGAAGATTCTTCTTTTGTTATTTCTAGTGTCTCGGATTTAAAATATATGTTGAGAGAATATTTTGATTGTTGTGAAGGTTTTATTGAAATATTTCCACAGTTTCAAGAAGGTTTGATGGATACTCAGAAAAAGATTCAAGAGATGCAGAAAGAATTAGAGAAAAGAACGGAAATAATTTTACCAGCGGAGAGTGATGGAGTTGTTTTTACATGTCCAAATGCTTGGTTTTTAACTCCTTCTGGTTATTTATATAATACAGGTGGAGAAGATGGTCATAAAAATGGAAATTTATTATATCCCTTTTTTAAAATTTATAATTATTTGTTACAAAATTGGGAGGTTTCGGATGTTTTTAATCATAAACAAATAAAAAAAATAATTGAACGAGGATATGTTACTTCTGGAGAATTTCAGAATTATGCTAATTTGGTGTATTCTCTTCCTACAATTTTAACTCCTGAGGTGGAGCATGACATTATGCGCTTTCAAAATATTTTGAAGCTTTCAGATTTAGAAGAGGAACAGTTAATACAAAAAGAAGATTTTTCTTTTCCTGCTCTAGAGAGAAGCTATCAGCCTAATATTATTAAACTTGTTATTGGTCATTTGGCAGCTGAAGAAGATTTTTTTCATTCTTTTCAAAAAATAAATGGTTCTCAAAGAAAAAAGGATATTATTCAAAAAATTAATGCATTTAGTAATCAGGATTTTTCGGATATCTTGGTTCGATATTCTGGTTTTCATAAAGTCGAAAGTTGTGAAAAAAAGATTACTACGTCTTCTTTGTATGCTATTGAAGAGTTTCAGAATTATTTAAATCAGGGATGGAGTTTGTATATTATTCCTAAAATTGTTTATGATGCTAAATTGGATGATGTTAAGGAAATGGATTTTTCTTCTTATTATATTGATCGTCATTTTGATAAAGAATTAAGTAATTATGAAGGAAAAGGTAAAGTTTTGATTCGAGGTAAAAATATTTAAGTGTTGGTGATGTTATGAAAGAAGAAATCTTAGGAAAAGTAGATCTTTTGTATAAGATGTGGAAGAAGGGATTGCTAGGTGGTGAAGTGATGCCGGAAGATGAAAATCCTGGTTTGGATAAGGCTTCTCTTGAGAACTATTTGTATTTTACTTTGCCTATGGCGTTAAATTATCAAAGAAATTCTTATACTTTATGGGAGTCTGCGAATCAAACATTCCAAGATGAAGAAACTAGGTTTGTTTTTAATCCTAAAGAATGTGTTAATAGGTCATTTGAAGAAGTTCAATATGCATTAACAAAATATAAAGTTGCATTACAAAAAAATAAACAAACAGAAATATGGATTTCTTTGTGTTATACTTTTTTAGATCTTTTTGATGGAGATATTAGGAAATTATTTAATCAATTTAATAATGATGTTAATCAGATTAAGATTTTTATTCAGAAAGAAAATAAAAAGAAATTTCCATATCTATCTGGTACTAAAATATGTAATTATTGGTTGTATGTTATTTGGCAATATACAGATAGAGAGTATCAAAACATGGAATGTTTGACGGTTGCTCCTGATACACACGTGGTGCAAGCTACTTATAGACTTGGTTTAATTACAGAGGAAGAACTAGGTAGGAATGATGTTCAACTCATTGTTATAGAACGTTGGAATCAATTGCTTAAAGGTACGAAATATAGACCAATTGATATTCATACACCTTTGTGGTTATGGAGTAGAAATGGTTTTATAGATATTAAATAGATAAATATTTAGTGTGGTGATTAAAGTGAATATCAATTATGATCGATGTAGAGATGTGATAGTATTGTTAGATAAGTATTATCAAAATAAAGATCATCTTGCAGCAGTAGAATATCCTTCTAATATTATTTATAAGTCCAATGAGTATTATTTATATATGTTTTATTCTTGTCTATTAGATTATGGTATGCGGTCTAAGATTTATCATCATAATTTAATAGAAACTTATTGGAAGTATCCTTCTATTTTTAATCCTAACTATGTTGTTACTATGTCGGAGGAAGAACTTAAGGATATTTTAGTTTCTCATGTTCATCCTAGATATCCTAATGTAGCAGTGAAAAAGTGGATGATGTTATCTAAAAGTTTATTAGCGTATCCTAATCTTGTTGATTATTTAAATACTTTTTGTTGTTTTCAGGATTTGAATGATTTTATAAAAAGTATTTCTGGTTATGGTCAAAAAACTGGAGGTTTATTAATTCGAATTATTTATGATTCTGGTATTTGTAATTTTAGGGAAGATTTGAAAAGTATTCCTATTGATAGACATGATATTGAGATTAGCTATTTTACGGGGATTATTGATTCTAAAAAGTTAAATGAAAAAGATATTCAAGTGTTGTCTGATATTTATATTCTTCTGGGAGAAGAGTTAAATATTAGAGCAAGTGTTATTGATAAATATTTATGGGAGGTAGGAAATAGTTTTTGTAATAAGAAAAAATGCAGTGAATGTCCTTTAAAGGTAGTATGTTGTGTAAGTAAAATAGATAAATAATTTTTGTTTTTGATGGAATGCGTTATAATATTGAACGTGAGGAGTGATAGTATGAGAAAAGAAATAAATTCAGAGTTGGTTGCTTATATAGAAACAGAGTTTTTTCCAATTTATGAAACTTTTGATAAAGGACATGATTTAAAACATATTAAAGAAGTTATTGATAGAGCTTTGAAAATTGCTGATAGTATTGATGGTTTGGATATTGATATCGTTTATGCGGCTGCTTCTTTGCATGATATAGGAATTCAGCAACAGAGAAAAAATCATGCTTTTTATTCTGGTTTAATTGTTCAGAATAATGAAGGACTAAGAAATTTTTTTGATCGTGACGAAATTAGAATTATTAAGGAAGCCGTAGAAGACCATTCTACTTCCCTTGGAAGAGAGCCAAGGAGTATTTATGGTAAAATTGTTTGTGATGCTGATAAAGATAATGATTTGGAAACTTCCTTAACGAGGGCTTATGAATTTACCTTGGCTTATTTTCCAGATTTTAATCAAGAAGAATGTTTAGAAAATGTTTTTGAACAACTAAATTTTAAATTTGGTAATGAAGGAAAGGTTCATTTTTGGATTGGTACGGAAGAACAACAGGAGTTTTTAAATCAGATGAGATCTTTAGCGAATGATAAAGAGGCTTTTCTTACTACAATGGAACCTATTGTGGAAAAATGTGGCAAAGCAGAAAAAGTAAAATGTATTAATAGTTAGTGTTTTTCAAATATCAAATTCTGTTAATAATGAGGTAAGGAGGAAGTTTTATGAATATTTTATTTCGGGAAGTTCAGATTGATGATAAAGAATTTATTTTAGAAGCACATAAAGAGATTAATCAAGTTTCTGGACTTAAGGAAAGTCGTTTTTTTAAAAATATTGATAAAGATTTATTTCAAGATAAAATATGTAAGGTAATTGTTGCGGAAGTGGATGGGAATCAAGTTGGTTTTCTTTTGTATTCTTATTTATATTTTGCAGATTCTGGATGTGGTATTTATTTATCACAAGCGTATGTAAAAGAGGAGTACCGAAAACAAGGTATATTAAGACAAATGTTAGAAGAGCTAGAAGTTAGAGAAAAAGAATGTAATTTTATTATGGATTTTGTAGGTAAGGAAAATAAAGTTATGATGCAAGCGTTAGGTAAGTTAGGATTTTCTTCTTCTGATATGATTACTTATTATAAAAAAATTGAAAAGTAGAGAAAATATATGGAGTTTAGAAAAATTACTACAGATAATCTAGCTATTGCTAGTAAAGTTCAAAATGAAATATTTCCTATGGAAGATGGAACAGAGAATTTTGTTGAGTGTATTGAAAAGAATCCTTATCGAAAGGAAATGGATTATTATCTTGTTTATGTTGGGAATGTTCCTATGGGGGTTACTGGGATTTATTCTTACCATGAATATCCTGAGGATGCTTGGCTTGCTTGGTTTGGGGTTTTACCTAATTTTCGAAATCAAGGATATGGTGGTCTTATCTTTGATTGGACAGTTTTATTAGCGAAAGAAAAAGGGTATCAATCATTACGTCTTTATTCTGATGAAACTTTTCGAGATGCTCACCAGTTATATAAGAAAAAAGGAATGATTTCAGAAGTCTATGACAATCCTGAAGATAAAGATCCCTATGAACCCGAGGGATTAATAACTTATATTTTTTCTATGAGTTTGACCGATAAAAAGATTTGTTATTGGAATCATAAAAAGTTAGGTCTAAAAGAACAAGGAATCAAAGAACATTTCGAAAAGTAACATTGTTTTGTAATGAATTTCTATGCTATAATTAATGATGTAGTTTAGAAGATAGGTGTCATAGAATGATTTTTAGTGTTTTAGCTTTTCTGTGTTTAGTTATTAGTATTTGTATTAAAGAGAGGAATAAGTCGCTTGTTGTTCAATCATTAAATTGTTTGTTTGAAGCAATTTATAATTTTTTTATTTCTGCTTATACTGGAGCAGTATTAGGTCTTATTAATTTTATTCGTAGTTTTTTATATTTAAACAAAAATAAAATTCATAAATATGTTTATTTACTTCTTTTATTTTTCTTTGAAGGAATTATTGTTATTAATTGTGTTATAACTTGGCATGGATTTATTTCGTTTTTACCAACGTTTGCTTCTATGATACGTACTTATTGTTTATGGCAGACAAATATGACACTAGTTCGATTGTCTGGTATTACCACTGGTGTTTTTTATGGTGCTTATTATGTTTATTATGATAGTTGGGTTATGGTATTAGGAGATGTTATTTTAATTATTACAGGATTGTATGCGGTTTGGAAGAATGATGTTTTGGGAGGAATGAAGAATGGTTCGTAAAGAAGATATTTTTCCTATTGGTATTGGTACTTGGAATATTGATTGCGAAAATATAGAAAAAGAAATTCCTTCCTTAATGTATTCTTTTTCTCATGGACAAAATTATTTATCTTTGTATATGTTATATAATCATGGCGAAGTTGTAAAGAAAGTAAAGAAGTTTATTGACCAAGTTGGTAGGGAACATTTATTTATTACTGTTAATTTAGAACCTACGATTGAAGATATTCAAGATGTTTTTGAACAACTTAATAAATATTTGGAAATCTTAGATATTCATTATGTTGATAGTCTTCAGCTTCATAGTCCTATGTTTTCTAAAATACCTTTGGTTGATGTTTATACAGAAATTCAAAGATTAGTTTCTATGGGTATAGTTCGTTATATTGGTATTAGTAATGTGAATTTGGAACAGTTAATAACAGTTCATAGTGTCGTTCCGATTGATTTTTTTGAAGGTGTTTATAATTTAGAATGTAAGATATATGAAGATAATGGTGTTTTGGATTATTGTAAGAAAAATGGTATCCGGTTTATTTGTTATCAAGTATTAAGACGTGGTAGAACCGCTAAGAGGAATTATCCTCTGCTTTTAGAACTTTCTAAAAAATATAATAAAACGCAAAATCAAATTATTATAAATTGGGTATGGAAGGAAAAAAATATTTATCCACTTATTAAAAGTACAAATGTAGAGAGAATTTGTGAGAATATTCAGTCTTTTGATTTTGAAATGAGTAGAGAGGACTATAAAAAATTAAATCAGTTTCGAAGTAGTGAGTTTGATGGTGTTTCTATTGATTGGGAAGGTAATGGTGGTATTACAATAGATCAATTAGCCAATCAGTTTGATTAAATTTTAGGAGTTTATATGAAGAAAAAAGAGTTTGATAATCTTATAACAAGTATGTCTAAATGTGGAAAATGTATGTCTTTAAAGAAGAGAAACGGTCGTGATTGTTCGTTAGTTAATATTTATCGTGATGAATGTTTTGGTAAAAGTATTCCGTCTATTTGGACTGACTGGTATCGTCGATTGGATTCTAAAATTATGATTGTTGGGCAAGATTGGGGACCTTTTGTGGATATGGAAAAGTTATATGATTCTTATTTAGCAAGTCCTACATTCGAGAATTGGAAGGTTTTAATTGATAGGGAAAAGAGTCTTACTAAAAAGATGCTAACTAAGTTTTTGGTAGAGTCAGCTAAGATATGTCATGCTACTATATCTATGGATGATATATTTATTACGAATGCGATTATGTGTGCTAGAAGAGGGAATAATTATCGAGGAGATAATATTGATTTATTAAAGTCTACTATTTATTGTAGTGGGTTTTTAAAAAGACAAGTAGAGATTGTAAAGCCTAAAGTGATTGTTACTTTAGGTTATTATCCTTTACTTTCTTTTGCTACTGTTTATGGATTTGACATTAGTCATAAATTAAGTGATGTGATTCGTGATATGCCAGTTATAAAACAAGAGGATTTTGTTATTATTCCATGTTATCATCCGACAGCTCAGATAAAAAGTGAAGTTCAGCTTGCGAGATATCAAACCATTTGGCATTTTTTAGATTGAGATTGTGTGTTGTTTTAAATTTTGGAAAGATATGGATGTTATTATTTTAATGAATTGATTTGAAGTAACTTTTATGTTACTTTTTTTCTTGATCGTGTGTTACTCCCTAGTGTTATTCTTAATTTGTATACGTTAATGTAAGAATATTTTTCTTGACCAAGTTATGGGTTACCTGTATTATGAAATTAGGATGGTGTTGTAATGAAAGATAACGGTTTAGAAATTATTTATAGTGATGATAATCCAGCAATTGAAAAGGATGACGATAAATGTATAGAGTGTGGTTATTGTGTTAAAGCTTGTCGTGATGAAGTCACCGTAGCAAAAATGTATGATATCAATAAAACGAAAAAGCCAATCTGTATTCATTGTGGACAATGCACTAATCTATGTCCAACCGAAGCCGTACATGAAAGGTTAGACTATCTAAAGGTAAAAAGTGAGTTAGAAAGAAAAGATATAGTAAAAACAATTAGTATTGCTCCAGCGGTACGTGTTGCGATAGGAGAAGCCTTTTCTTTAGGAGAAGAAAATTATGAAGGGAAAATTGTATCAGGATTAAAGAAAATAGGTTTTGATTATGTTTTTGATATTACTTTTGGAGCAGATTTAACTATTATGGAAGAAGCGATGGAATTAGTAAATCGTATTAAAAATAAAGGAATATTGCCAATGTTTACTTCTTGTTGTCCAGCCTGGGTACAATACGCAGAAATCTTTTATCCAGAGTTTTTACCCAATCTATCTAGTTGTAAAAGTCCAATCACTATGCAAAGTACAATGATAAAAACTTATTTCTCCGAAAAAGAAAAGATAGATGCCAGTAAAATTCTAAATGTTGTTGTCGCACCATGTACTGCGAAAAAGAAAGAAGTAAAAAGGAAAGAAATTAATCGAGCAAGTGACTATTTCAAGATAAGTGGCATAAACGATACTGACTATGTTTTAACAACACGTGAATTAATTTCATTACTAAATGAAAGTAATATTGATTTTAACTCTTTACCAAGTAAAGAATTTTCATCACCATTAGGAAAAGGTTCTAGTGCGGGTCTTTTATTTGGTAAAACTGGAGGAGTCATGGAAGCAGCTCTTCGTACAGCTTACTATTTCTTAAATGGAAAAGATCTAGAAGAAGATGCAATCAAGTTTGATGAAGTACGTGGAATTGAAGGGGTTAGAGAAGCAACGCTAGATTTAGGAAAAGTAACTTTAAGAGTGGCGATAGTAAATGGTATGAAATATGCAGTTTCTTTATTAGAAAAGATAAAAAAGAAAGAAGTAGACTATGATTTTATAGAAGTCATGAGTTGTAGTTATGGATGTGTAGGTGGTGGAGGAGAACCAAAACTTACACTGTTAGAAATGAAAGAAAGAAAAAAAAGTCGTTTAGAAAGTATAGAAAAAGAAGATAAAATTGCCAAGATAAGGCTATGTCATCAAAACCCTGAAATTAAAGAAATATATGAAAAGTTCTTAGAAACTCCAAGTAGTAAAAAAGCAAAACAACTCCTACATACTAGTTTCACAGACAAATCCTATTTATTAAGAGGTGAGGAACATGAATAATATCCTAGAAAAAGCAAACTACTGTGCTAGTTGTGTTATCAAGCCTTGCCAAATAGGTTGCCCATTTAATAATGATATTACATCGTTTATTAAAGATATAAAAAATAAAGACTATCAGCATGCTTATGAAGTACTATCTGAAACTACTGTCTTACCAGCTATCTGTGGTAGAGTTTGTCCCTATGATAAACAATGTCAAGGAGCTTGTGTAAAGAGAGTATCTTATGATGCTGTAAGTATTGGTGAATTAGAAACTTTTCTTGGTGACTTATCCATTGAAAATAATTGGATGATTCCTAAAAAAGATAGTTCCAATAGAAAAGAAAAAGTAGCTATTATCGGTGGGGGACCAGCAGGGTTAGTTTGCGCTGCCTTCCTAGCGAAAAATGGAGTACATCCAACAATTTATGAAAAACATAACTATCTCGGTGGTATCCTATATCATGGAATTCCAGACTTTCGACTTCCGAAAGATATTTTAAAGAAAACTATTGATAAGATTTTAGATTTAGGTGTCGAGGTAAAATTAAATCAGGAGTTAGGGCGTGATATTACTTTAGATTATTTAGAAAAAGAATATGATGCAGTTTTTTTAGGAATTGGTGGCAACATCTCACTACAAATGCATATTCCTGGAGAAAATTTAAAAGGAGTATTCGGTGGTAATGAACTTTTAGAAAACAAAATCCATCCTGAATATCGTGGGAAGACTGTAATTGTCAGTGGTGGAGGAAATGTTGCGATGGATGTTTCTAGAACAGTAAAACGTCTGGGAGCAGAACATGTTTATGTTATTTATAGGCGTGGTGAAAAAGAGATGCCAGCAACGAAAGAAGAAATTGCGGATGCCAAAAAAGATGGAGTAGAATTTTTATTTCAACATAACATTTTAAACATTGAGGGAACAACTCAAGTAACAGGTGTAGAAGTAATTAAGACAGAATTAGTACAAAAAGAAGGGGAAAGTCGTCTTAGTCCTGTAAATATAGAAGGTAGTAACTATCATATACCATGTGACTATGTAATGATGGCCATTGGTTCCACTGTAGAAGAAAGTGTTGTTGGAACATTAGAGTTAGAAAGAACAGCTAGAGGAAAAATAAAAATTGATTCAGAAGGTAGAACTTCTAATGAAAAAATATTTGCTGGAGGAGATTTAACTAACACTCCAGGAACTGTTGCTTTTGCTGGTAGAAGTGGAAGAGATGCAGCCTATGCCATTTTAGAATATTTAGAAAAGAAAAGTGATAATTAAAAAATTATCATTTTTTTGTTGACTAGGGAGCATCTCCCGGGTATATATTGAAAATGGAAGGAGAGATAAAATGAATAAAACATTATTTATGAACTTTAGTCCAAATAAAAATGGAAACACAAACTTCATAGGAGAAAAACTGTTGAAAAATATAGATCATGAAACATTGCAAATGGTTGATTATAAAATTTCACAGTATGGTCAAGTTTTTGAAGATGATCAAATAAGTGAGGTATTTAAAAAAATAAAAGATGTTGACACTTTAGTAATTGGTGCACCAGTATATTGGTATACGGTAGGAGGGCTTTTAAAAACATTTATCGATCGTTTATATATGTTAGATGAAGCACAAATTTTGAAGGAGAAGAAACTATATTTATTTGCTCAAGGTTCTGCACCTAGTAAAGATACAGAAAACTCTATTACATATCTTGCAACTCGCTTATGCTATCTTATGGAAATGAAATTAAAAGGTGTTGTTGTAGATAGTTCCGATGGAGGCAAAATACTAAATACAATGACAGTTGAGTAGAGGTGATGTATGAAATCTTTACAAAATAAAAAATAATCATAGGACTTATAATTTTAATCGGGGTGATTCTTATAGGCGGATATGGGCTTTTTCGGTATTTTAATAAAAATACAACTTCTAATGAAGTAAATCATATTAAAACTTTTACAAAATCTTCAACTATCTCTGATGTTATGAATAATGCATCGTTTGAAGGTTTTGGTAATTTAATTTTCCCAGTAGATAGACCAATGGATGGAGATACTAGATTAGATGATATTGATGATATTTATATCTGGTATAACTATATAGATGATGATACTACCGTGGATATTGTGAACTCTTTAAAAGAAGATGCTGATTCTGGTAATCAAGTCTTTTACCCCATTTATACAGAAGAAGAAATGAGACAAACTCCAGAAAAAAGAAATACAGGATTATTCTTCTTTCGAGGGGAAGAAAATGCGAAAACAGCAGTTGTAAATGCTGGCGGAGGATTTATGTATGTTGGCACAATGCAAGATAGTTTCCCTCATGCATTAGCTTTATCAAAAATGGGATACAATGCCTTTGCTTTAATCTATCGTTCGGGAACAGACACCGCCATGGAAGAATTAGCCAAAGCAATCGCTTTTCTTCATGAACATCAAGAAGAATTAAAAATAGATATGACAGACTATTCTGTCTGGGGAGGTTCTGCGGGCGGTAGAATGACTGCTTGGATTTCAAGTTATGGTACAGAAAGTTTTGGAGAGAAAGCTTATCCTAGACCAGCGGTTGCTATTATCCAATATACAGGACTTAGTGAAGTAACGGGAGATGAAGTCCCTACTTATAGTTGTGTAGGTACTAGCGATGGTATTGCTGACTATCGTATTATGGAAGAAAGAACAGAAGAAATACGAAAGAATGGAACAGACGCTGAAATAGAAGTGTTTGATGGACTTCCTCATGGATTTGGTATTGGAGGAGATTGGTCAGAAAAAGTATCTAGTTGGTTAGATCATATTTTATAAAAACCTATTTTTTGATATAGGTTTTTTTGTGTTATTCTATAGATAGAAATTGTTGAGTTGAAAAGAGGAAGGAATATGATTGAAGATTGTATTACTAAGCAAACAAAAATTTTTGAAATTCAAGTAGATAAATTGATAGAATTTAACGAAACTGATATTAAACGTTTTTCTTTTCTTGCTGAAAATATTAGTAGGGAAACTGGTGTTCCTCAAAATCTTATTTATACACCTCCATATTTCTTTTTTCTTGATCGTTGGCATAAAATTCATGATTTATGGTACTTTTATAAAAGTGATGATTATGATTTTCATTTTATCAATGAGTTATTAGGAGAAGTAATATCCGAATATTTTGGTTTGGATACAGTTCATTATCATGTTGCTAGTTTATGTGTTAAAGATGAGTCAATAAGATATGGTCTTGTTTCTAAAAATTTTTGTACTCCTAACTACCAATATAAAAGAAGTTGGGATTATGGCTTTTCTCCTAGAAAAGATTTGGATATTTTAAAAGAGGTACAAAGTATATGTCATTCTGAAAAAGAATATTTACTTTTGGTGGAAGATTTAAAAAAGTTTTTTATTCGAGATTTTTATACTTCGCAATTAGATCGAAGTGGGAATAATTTTTTATTTCAACAAACTCCCTCTGGTATTCGTTTAGCTCCTTTATATGATTATGAAAATTCTTTTGAAACTTCGTATGTTGATGTTTATAGAAATCAAATTGCTGAGATTAATTTACAGAATCCAGAAACTTTAATGATATTAAAGAAGGATAGTAAATTTCAAGAATTATTGCATTTATTAATGTAATCTGATATGTCTAGTTTTTTAAATGAGGTTGAAGAAAGACATCAAATACGGATTCCTTCTGAGTATAAAACGGACTATCGAAGCCATACTTCGGAAGTTAAAAAATTAATTGTAGAAAAGAAATTATTATAAAAAAAAGAAATTAGTACAAAAACTAAATTCTTTTTTCTTGATTATTTTGTTGTAGGGTTATAGACAGTACCTGTGAACCAGACTTCTCCAGTATTTTTATCTCGAATTAGAAATAAATATGGATTATCAAAAGTTAAGTCTATCGTTTCTACTGGTACATCATATAAGTATTCAAATTCACAACTTGCAGATCCTAGTCCGCCCATTTGTGTTGCGGCAGCGGCCTTAATACCTTCGTTTGAAAATTCGATGTTTGCTTTATGAGTTACTTTGTTAATAGCCACTGGACCATTTTCTGCAATTCCAGATAAATTCGATTTGTTGATATTAAATACATCTGTAATTCCTAGTTGTTTTAAAGCTTTCATTAGTTTTAATTCGTAATCGAATTTAAATAGGGGAATAAAACCTGTTATTTTGGTTACTACACCTTCTTTAAAATTTTCACTTTTTATTTCTTTTAAATTATTAATTACTTTATTTATTTCTTTGGCATTTGTTTCTTTGATATAGCTATCAAGGCTTTCTTTTTTTGGCATAATACCAACATATTGTAATGTGGTGTTATCATATTCTTTTAAATCTTTTGCAAAAGCTTTTATGTTTTCATCATCATAGAATAAGAAATCTGTTGAAGAATCTACTTTTTTATAGTTTGAGTCTAATTCTTTTATATAATTATCTAGATAAGTTGCTGTATCAAGATCATTTCCACAACCACCTTCTTTTAACCATTTTTCATATTCTGCACCTACGGTTTTCCGGATGTTTTCTTCTCCTAAATCATTTACGATATCATAGTTATTTATGGCTGCTCCTATTTCTACGGCTTTTGCTTCTATATTATCATTAAATTTTACGGAACTATAATTATCTCCATCGATTGGAGAAATATAGGAATTAAAATTTTCATGGGCATAATTTACACTATACATATCTCTATAGTTTTTTGCTGTTGCTTGTATTGGTTTTTCCCATTCCATATCGATTGCTAGAGCATTGACTAGGATAAAGCTTTGGCCAGATACGTTATCAAATAAATCATTGATTAAGTTAAAGGTTTTGTTACTGACCCAGGTATTTAAATTATCTACATTTTCAAAAGAATCATAAATTATTTCTGCGTTGTATTTACTTTTTAAAGTGTTTGTATATTCTTCTTTTATTGCATCTTTGTATGCGTTTTGAATAAACATAGCATTTGCAAATGACATATGTTCATTATTTGAATATGTTTTGGCTTCATAGTCCCCAATTATATTTTCAATTTGACTTTTTGAATTTTCTTTTGCACCTTCTTTAAGCATTTCTAAAGCATATTTTATTGATAGAGGACTATATAGTTTATTTACTTTTTCATTTTCTAATTGTAAAAAGTATAAATCAAAGTCTTGTAATTCGTTTCCAGAGATTCTATATGCTGACTTTTTTTCCTCTGGTTTTGTTTTTATTTCTTTTTCTTCTTTGTTATTCATTGTCATAAATAAAAATATGGCAACTGCTACTGCAATAATAAGTATTACTACTAGACTAATAATAATTATTTTCTTTTTATTTTTTTTCATTTTTCTTTCTCCCTTTTTTGTAATTATAAACTTTTTTTCTCTCTCAAACTCAAACTATCACTCCTTATTCTATTTAATTAAAGTATAAGGTTTCTTTATTTAAAAAGCAATTCTTATTTTAAATATGATATAATTTTTATGTGTGGTAATATAAATACGATATTAAAGTTTTTTTAGAAGAGGTAGGATTTATGGAACATGTTATGAAACTTTATGCATCTAATTTTGAAGACTTAAAAAGTGGAAAGAAAAAAAGGGAGTATCGTCTTAATGATGATAAAAGAAGATTAGTAAGAGTTGGGGATACGATTAAATTTTTAAAACTTCCTGATTTGAAAGAAGAATTTATTGTGGATGTGGAAAAAGTAGAAATATTTGATACTTGGTATGATTGCTATTCTAAATACTTTGAGGAAGATTTTAAAGATAATTATTTAGATGTTTCTCAGGTTGTAGAGGATACGTATAATGGGGGATATTATACTAAGGAGGAGTCAGAAGAAAATGGGTGTGTTGTCTTTTCTATAAAAAAACATAGAATATCTCATCTTAATGCGACGGCTTGTTATTTAAGAAAAGATGATAAAGTTTTAATGATAAAATTTGCTAAAAAATGGGGTCATGTTTATGCTCCTCCTGGGGGAAAGTTTGAAAGAGGGGAGACTCCATTAGATTGTATTATGAGAGAATTTTATGAGGAAACTGGATTAACATTAATTCATCCTAGACTTCAAGGAATATCTTATTGGCAAGATGAAGCAGAAGGAATTATTTTTATCTATACAGCGGAAGAATTTGAAGGGAGTTTTACCGATGTTTCGGAGGAAGGTACTTTGGAATGGATAAAATTAGAAGATTTGGAAAATATTCCACAGTTTGAGCAAAACCAAAAATTTACACCATATTTATTTAAAGATGAATTATTTGAAGGAAAATTTTTACTAGATAGTAAATGTAAAGTTTTAAAACATGAAATTAGATTAATGTAATTAGGATAGAGATAATATAGTAGAACCAGAAATGTTTTAATGGGGTAAGAAAAAAGCTAGTTTATTGCTAGCTTCTTTGTTTATATAATAATTAATTTCTTTTTACCTGTTTTTTCATCTGGTAAAATGTCTTCTACCAATCTAATTGTAAATTCTACATAATCTAATTTTTTTTCATTTAATATTTTTTTCATAAGTTTTTTCATTTCATTCTTTACAGATTCTTGTTTTTCATTCTTACTTAATTCAATTATCATTTCAAATGCTTGATCATTTATTTTTCTAAATTGATAGTCTAACATTCCATCAATACAAAATCCTTCTACCGATAGGGGATGAAGAAATTCTTTTTTTCCATTTTTATCTTTAAACCATAGTAAATCCTCATTTCTTCCTAAAATATTTGTCACGGTTGTGAGAGGAACATGTTTACTAATACCATGTAATGTAACTTTGTCACTAATTTTATATCTAATTAATGGTTGAATTTTGTTATAAAGACAGGTGATGTAGATGCCATCTTCTAATATTTCTATGTAATTCATATCATCAAACAAATACATTTCATCTTCATTTCCTACTTCAACACCTAAAGCAAGTGATTCGCTAGCTCCATAAAAGTTAATTACTTTGCATTTAAACGTTTTTGTAAAGCAATCTCTTAAATTTTTGCTTAGTGGTTCTCCACAGGAAATAATTCGAAATAAATTGGTTTTTATTTCTCCTCTGGCTACGGATTCCATAAGAATTTTAATAGCGGATGGATAGCCTATTATTATATTTGGTTGAAATTTGCTAATCTTATCTATCCATTCGTCTAGTGGCATTTTAATATCTAAAAATAATTGTTTTGCTTTTACTCCGGCAATTCCGTCGCTTACTGCCATTGCTCCTCCATACCTTCCATCAGTTTCGGCAATATAGACGATTCTTGGCTTTTTGGATAATAATTTAATAATTTCTTTCATTGACATGTCCCAAAGAGCTGCTCGTATTGTTGCGATTAACATTTGTTGCCAAGCTTTTTCATCGTAGATAAAATAACCGGGTTTTTCAGTGGTTCCAGATGAGTGAACAATGTGATATTTATCTTTATATAATTTATTGTTATTATCAGGATTTGCATCAAAACTTCTCATTTCATTTATATCTACATTGGTGCATACTATTTCATTAAAATTTTTCATCAATTCTTTTTTAGTCAAGCTAGGATAATTTTCGATAGGGATTAATCCAATATCTTTTCTTGAAATGTTTTTTTCTTCAAACCTTTTTCTATAGTAAGTAGAGTGGTCATAAGCATAGAGAAGTATTTCCGTCATTTTCTTTTTTTGATATTTTTCTAATTCTTCTCTAGAGATAGTTAATCTTTTCTTTGATTGATATAATTTGAATAGAAGTTTTAATAACATGAGATATCACCTTTACTTTTTTATTTCCTATTATCAATCTAATTATAGCAAAAGGTTTTCTTTTTTCAAGTATGTATGTATTTTATGGAATTGTTCTGTTTTTTATTTTTTATCTAACCAGTAATATGGTTGCAATTCTTCTAACGTTTTAAAAACAATACTATTATCTTTTGTTGATATAGCGCATTTTACATCTTTTCCCCAGTAATATAATCTTTCTTGACATATTCCACATGGGGATAATATTTCATATGGCTGATTATCTTCCTGTCTACATATGCATAATGAATGAGTAACTTTTTTATTTAATTTGTGTGCTTCACATATTGCTCCAGTTTCTGCACATAAATAGGCACTAGAATTTCTTTCTTCATCCCATACTGAAGTTAAATATTCTCCAGTTTCGATTCTTAATACAGCTACACCACCGGCTTTATTTTCTCCATATCTTTCGTTTAAAAAATTTAATGCTTTATGAAACATTTCTTTTTCTATATTCATAATATTTCCTTTCTAGTAAAACTTTATTTTGATTATATCATATTTCTTGTTTCTTTAGTAAAATTTGATATTTTCTATAAAATGTAGTATAATTAAGCCAGTTAATTAAAAAGCGATTCATTCGAAGTAGTTATTTTATAATGTTTTATAGAGAACTTGTGGTTGGTGGAAACAAGTAAAATTAAAATAATGAATTACAGATGATGATTTTAATCGGATTGTATCCGTTATCAGTAAGAGGTAATAACTATTATTACAAATAAAGGTGGTACCACGAGCAAGTCGTCCTTTTGGATGCTTGTTCTTTTTTTTATTTTGAGGAGGTGGTTTGTATGGATAGTGACTATTACTATTATTACTTTGATGATTGTAATTTAATTAACTATACAAATTACTTAGGAGGAATAAAAAAATATGGAAAAGAAATTATTTGATATTCTTATGGAAAGAGGATATGTAAAAGATTTAACACAAGAGAAGGAAATTATGGATTTAGTTAATGGTGAACCTATGACTTTTTATTTGGGAATTGATCCTACGGCGGATAGTTTACATATAGGGCATTTTTTTGCATTAACTATGTTTCGATGGTTACAAGATTTTTGTCATCATGGAATTATTTTAATCGGTGGAGCAACGGCATTAATTGGAGATCCAACGGGAAAAAGTGATATGAGAAAGATGCTTTCTAAAGAGGAGGTTGCTCATAATAAAGAGGAAGTAAAAGAATTGGTTAAACGATTTGTTAGAACAGATGGAGAGAATCCTGCCGTTATTGTAGATAATGCAGATTGGATTTGTGATAAAACTTATGTAGATTTTATGAGAGATATTGGTGTACATTTTAATGTGAATAATATGTTATCTGCGGATTGTTATAAAAAGAGATTAGAAAATGGGGGATTAACTTTTTTAGAGATGGGTTATATGTTAATGCAAGCTTATGATTTTGTTCATTTAAATAAGGAATTTGGTTGTAGGTTACAGATTGGAGGATCTGATCAATGGGGAAATATTTTGGCTGGAGCTGATCTTTCTCGTAAAATTGGATTTAGTGAGGGTAAGAAAATTGATTCTTTATTCGGATGGACTTGTCCATTACTTATCAAAGCCGATGGAGAAAAGATGGGTAAGACGGCTTCAGGTACTTTATGGGTATCTAGAGATAAAACTACACCTTTTGATTTTTATCAAGCATGGATAAATTCCTTTGATGAAGATGTAGAGAGAAGTTTATCTTTCTTTACTAGAATGGAAATCTCAGATATTAAAGACTTATGTAAAAAAGATATAAGAGAAGCTAAGAAGTTATTAGCTTTTGAAGTTACGAAATTGGTTCATGGTGAAGAAGAGGCTATGAAAGCTAGAGAAACTGCAGAAGAGTTGTTCGGTAATAAGAAATGTTCAGATAATATGCCATCTGTTTCTGTTTCTAAAAAACACTTGAATATTCGTGTTGTTGATTTATTAGTTGAGGTTAACTTGGTATCTTCTAAATCTGAAGCGAAAAGATTAATAGAACAAAATGGGGTTTCTATTAATCAGGAAAAAGTAAAGTCTGTTGAACAGTTTGTTACAGATAAGGATTTAAAGGATAATTCGTTAGTTTTACAAAAAGGGAAAAAAGTTTTTTTGAAAGTTCATTTTGAAGATGTTTAAAATTTGACAATATGCATAAAATAAAGTATAATCTAGACATTATTAAAACCAGTGCGAGGAAGAAGTAGAAAAATACAAGCATTAAAGAGAACTCTGTTTGGTGAAAATGAGGATGTAATGATTTTTCGAACATGGCCCTCAAGGGTGATTGGCTGAAACTAAGTAAGTCATTACAGGTGTGCCTGTTATAGCACAAACCTATAACTATGCTAAGACATAAGTAGGTTTATGAGATTAATGCAGTAATGTATTAATGAATTAAGAGTGGTAACGTGATATATTCACCTCTTAGGAATGATTTCCTAAGAGGTTTTTTATTTGAAAGGAAGGGATGAAAATGAATATATTAATAGGAATTAGTTGGCCTTTTGCGAATGGAGATTTACATATAGGTCATGCTGCCAGTAGTTTACCTGGTGATGTTATTGCTAGATATCATCGATTAAAAGGAAATTGTGTGATTTTGGTATCTGGAAGTGATTGTCATGGGACTCCAATTGATGTTAAAGCATTGCAAGAAAAGAAAACAGCTAAGGAAATTGTAGATACTTGTCATGAAAATTTTTCCAAAGACTTTAAGGATTTAGGATTTAGTTTTGATTTATATAATCGAACGGATGATTCTTATCATAAGGAATTTGTAAAAAAACAGTTTAAAAAATATTATGATTATGGTTATCTTTATGAGAAAACAGAAGAACAACTTTATTGTAGTCATTGTCAATTGTTTTTAGCGGATCGTTATATTCTTGGTGTTTGTCCGAGATGTGGAGCGAATATTAAAGGTGATGAGTGTGAGAAGTGTGGTAGTCTTTTAGAAATTCATGAGGTTAAAGAAACGAAATGTGCTATTTGCGGTAATCCAACGAGTATTAAACAAACAAAAAATTTGTATTTTGCCTTATCTAAATTTCAAAAAGAATTAAAAGAACTTGTCTCTTTTCGTAAAAATCAGTGGAGAGAAAATGCGGTTTTATTTACGGAAAGATATTTAGAGGAAGGTATTCCTGATCGATGTGCTTCTCGTAGTTTGAATTGGGGAATTGATATTCCTATCCAGGGGTATGAGGATAAGAAAATTTATGGATGGTTTGAAAATGTTTGGGGATATGTCACTGCTAGTAAAAAATATTGTGAAGAGCACAATCTTAACTGGGAAGATTTTTGGAAGAAGAATCGAGAGAATAAAATTTATTTAGTACATGCGAAAGATAATATTCCTTTTCATACGGTTGTTTTTCCAGCACTTTTGTTAGGAACCAAAGAAGATTATAAATTACCAGATAAGATAGTTTCGGATGAATATATTACTATAGAGGGAGAGAAATTATCTAAAAGTAAGGGAAATTATATATCAGTTAGAGATTTGTTAAATCGATATCCTGCGGATGCTATTCGATATTATTTTTTAATAAATAATCCAGAAAAAAGAGATTTTAATTTTACCTGGGATGATTTTATTCATTCTATTAATGGAGAACTTTTAGGTAAGTGGGGAAATTTTATTAATCGAACTTTGGCATTTATTAATAAATCTTTTGATGGAAAACTAAATAAATCTGTTATTGATAACGATATTGAACAAAAGTTGAAGTTATTGTTTGAGGATGTTGGCTTAGCTATTGATTGTGGAAATGTAAAAGATGGAATTCAACAAATCTTTGATTTTATCAGTTTTGCTAATAAATATTTTGATGAGAAACAGCCCTGGGTTATTGCTAAAACAGATACTGCTGAGTGCAATCATATTTTGTTTAACTGTGTAAATATTATTTATAATATTAATACTTTATTAAAACCGTATTTGCCTTTTTCTTGTGAAAAGGTAGAAAATTATTTAGGAAATTATAACTTTCAATGGAAATATGAAAGAATTTCTACGGTTTCTATAAAGAAGGATATTTCACCATTATATGAAAGATATGATAAAAGTGTTATTGCTTTTGAAAGAGAAAAGTTAAAGAAATAGTTTATTTGTTATGTATTTATTAAATCCTACGATTCATAGGGTTACTTCTTCTAAGATTTATAATATTATGATTTTAGAAAGAAGGGATTTTTATGAAAAAGTTTTTAATTAATTACTATGCATTAGTAATGATGGGTTTATTTATTATTTATAATCTTATCTTGGATAATTTGAAAATTAGTGGATTAATTTATCAAGTCTTTATGGTAATTTTAATTGTTACTAATATAATTATATTGATTATATTTAGAAAAGATATAAAGTGTAAAAGTCTTATCATAGTAGTTTATTTCTTTCTATGGTTATTTTCGAAAAATACTTTACAATGTGTTTTTGAAATTTCTAGTATGATAACTTTAATAGTAATTGGTTTTTTAGGAAGTAATTTTATTAAGGTACTTTCGATACTTATTACCATATTTTTTGCCACTTTTTCAATGCCATTCTTCTTTGGTTATTTACTTGTATTTGGAATGAATGTAAATGAGGAAAAAGAGAGAAATGATATTTATGATAGTGCTCATTATTATTGCGAAAATAATTATGAAGTATATTCGTATTCTGCTGGAGCAATGGATGGTTTTCATTATAGTATAGGAAAGTATTATGAGTTTTTCGATATCGATGGTATACTATCTATATCTTATAGCGAACGAAATGAAGTTTCTAGGGAAGAGTATAATAATTATTTAAATACTCATCATTGTAAGTTGGTTGGTGATATACATGAATCTAAATAAAATATCTAACTTTATAAAAATAAAAAGAAAAGAATTAGGAATAACTCAAGAGAAACTTGCAGAAAGATTATTTGTTACAGAAAAAGCAGTTTCAAGATGGGAAACTGGAAGGGGAACTCCTGATATATCTTTACTTCTTCCACTTTCTAAAGAACTTAATGTAGATGTATCTGGATTATTAAAAGGAGAAGAAAACAAAAAAGGTAAAAATGATGTTGAACAACTAATTGAATATAATGAAATTGTTAAAACAAACAAATATAATTTCCAATTTAAGTTAATTATTTTCTTTTATGTATTATCTATACTATCATTTTTATTTTATTTAAGATTTGAATATGATCCTAATATAGAAGTGAATTATTTTATACGATTGCTTATTATAGTTATTGCTTCTATTTTTGTAATTATTGGTAATAGAATATATAGTAATAATTATGTAGAAAAACTAGAAGATAAAAAGAAAGTATCGAAACTTTCTCATGTAATAATTTTTATATATTATGTTATTCTTTTATTTAATATGGGATTTTTTGCAAGATATCATAGTATTGATAGTTATAATCTGATTCCTTTTCAATCTTTTATTAATATATTAAAAAATGGGTCTATATATTCAATTATTATAAATATATTTGGAAATTTATTTGTATTTATGCCATTAGAATATTTTTTGATTGAATTATTTCATATTAAAAAGTTTTCAACCAATTTTTTCCTATCCCTGGGAATTGTGTTATTAGTAGAATTATTTCAATATATATTTAAAGTTGGTGTTTTTGATGTAGATGATTTAATATTATGTACTTTTGGAATGATGTTATTTTATATTATATATACTAGGATAAGAAAAAGATGATTCGTGATATTAACACAATTATCTTTTTTGTTGATAAATATATTTGTTTATTTGTCTAGTGTGTTTAAAAATATGCATTTTGTGGTAAAATTAGAGTGTTATCTCTATATGGAAGGGGTGGTAATAATGGATAATATTCCTACCATAGATATTAATGATATTAATTTAGAAAATATTTTTCTTCATTATACTAGTAAAGATAATATTTATAGTATATTTAAAAATGGGTTAGAACCTAGAATTGGTGAAAATGCGAAAGGATTAGAACAAACTAAAAAAGTGTTTTTTACGATTGGAGAAAAGAATGCACTTATTATTATGGATGTATGGTTAAAATGGTTAATGTCTAGACCAAAAAACAAATATATTTACCGATTAGGTGCTTATTTTATGAAGCAATCGTATTTTCCTAAATTTATTTATGATGTGATTTTTAAATTTTATCATGAAAGTAATAAAAAGTTTATTATGGCTTGTGATACTTTGAAAGAAATATTAGATAATAGTTGCTATCTTGTGTTGGATTTAGAAGAGAATGTGGATTATGATTTTGAAGATGTAGATGAAGTTAAAAAACAAGCATTTCCAAGGCGGTTCTTAAAAGGGGTTTATAAATATAATAGTGATTTAAATAGTAATAAGATGGAATATTGGAACATGCATACTTATTCTAATAAAGTGATTGAACCTCAAAAAATCAAGCTGTTGAAGTTTCAACAGGATATTTCCGCAGAAAAAATATTAAAATATTTGATAGATAAAAACTTTGATTACGTAAAAGAAAATTTAGAATTATTGTATAAGTATTATAATTATATTTATCAGGAAGGGGAAAAGTAAAGATGGAAAAGGTTTCTATTATATTTAAAGATAAACCAAAACAATGGGGACTTCGAGGGGATTCTTATTTTTGGGAGTATTTAGAAGAAAAGTTTTCTGAATATGAATTCCCTTTGGAATATAATGAATTTGAGAAAATTGTTAAGGAAGAACACTTAAAATTAACAGGTGTAGAACTTACGAGAGAAAGTGTTGGGAAATGTCAAGGGTTTGCACAAGGAGGAATGTCTTCTGGAGTTATCTCTGGAGAATTTTGGAATGTGGAAGCTTTGCCATTATTAAGAACTAGGTTAGAAAAAAGTAGCAATGGTTTTATTTATAAATAATAAAAAAGTATTTGGTATAAATTATTTTGATATTTGAAGTTTATGATATAATCAATTATATAAAATAATATGATGTGTAACGGAAGGAAAAAAGATGAGAAAGAAAGTTGATGCAGGTAAAATATGGTATGAAATTTGTCATAATTGTAATGACCATGAAATCTCGTTTTATGGAGTTTTATCAACTGTATTTGAAGATACTTTAAGGTTTATTGAAAAAATTGATAATCCAGTTGATAAATTTTCCTTGGCAACGTTGGCAAAAGATAAAGTAGCAATAGACGCTTTATATAATTCTATTGGTTTAAGTGAATATCAAAAAAATTTAATATCAAAGTTATTAGAAAATAATAATGAGTTGTTAATGACATTAAACCCTTACGTATTAGATCCTAAGTTTGAATTTTTAACTCCAGTATTGGATACGTTGGTTGTAGATCCGATGGCTCAAGATAAATTATTAAGTCTTAATGATTATGAGATATCGGTTTTAAAAAGGATAGTTGAATATTCTACCGATTATGGAGTGAATCCTAGCAATATAATAGCAACTATTATAGATAATATTGGATGTTCGTCTGTTCCTATGAGAAATGATGAAAAACGGTTGAATTGGTTTGAGCATCTCTTTAGATTATTACAGGATTATGAAATGGCTGATGGAATAATAGATAAAAAGATGTTAAGTAACATTGCTATTGTTTTAAAGGAAGCAATTGTATTTCCTTCAACTATTGACGAAATAATTAATTATAATGATGCAATCAAAGATATTTTAAAAGAACAAGTAGAAGATAAAGATGTTAAACTTGAAGAATTAAAGGAAAACTTAGTTTTAATTTTGTTTTCTATAGGTTTAAGTGATGCGAATTCCTTGATTAAAGATTTTAATATTGATGGCATTTCAGAAGAATACTATACCAATCCAGGTGTTGTAGAAGTATTAGCATTAAGAATGTTACTAGAAACTGATGATATAGAGCAATTAAAAGAAGTAGCTAATGAATTTATAAATAATCCTGATTATGAAATAAATTTGTTTAATAATTCTTTGATTGAAGAAAATTTATTGTTACTTTATGCTAAGGAATTTAATAAGTGTAAACCTAAATTTAGTGATGATAATTTTCTTGGGACAAAAGAAGGAATAAAATTTTATGATTCTGGTGAAAATTTTTATGCAATAGTAAAAACTTTAGGTGCTTTTTCTGGAGATGGAAAAGATACAGAAAATTATTATTTAGAATGGAATGATAACCGATATAGAAGTCATGTAAATGCTGTAAGTCTTATTAGGCATGATAATTTAGCTTTTGCTGAGCAAGATGGTAATGTGCATATAAAATTAGGGTTTTTAAATTTTGATGAAAAGATGTTTTTGGGTGGTGGTGTTTCCGATATAAATAGTTCTCCTTATAGTAGAGAAATGCTAGTAAAGATATATTCAAAATTATATTTTCCAGAAGATTTTATTAATCATACTCGTAGATGGCATAATGAACTGGATTATGAAAGAAAAGATAGTCATTTATCATCGAGTGAATTTAAGAAAAATCCCGATTTTATTATTTTAGATCAAGAAGTAGAAGATATTGATTCCTTAGATTCTATTGCTAGAAAACAATATGATGAATATTTAGCTAATTCAATAAAGGCTGCTAAGGAGTTTGGAAATATTCCAATATTAGTAATTAACAGGGAAAAAATTGCTAAAAATGAAATAAAAATGATTAGAACAATGTTAGATGATTATACTGTTAGTCATGATATGAATCTGTTAAAAGGAATAATTACTAAATTTAATAATAATAGAAATGGTTGTAGAGGTTCACAACATCAATATATTAGGGAAAATTATTTTTCAAATGAATTTTTCCAAGATTTATTAAATGAAATAGATGATAATATTTTGGTGGACCAAAGACAAGAATTTAAAAGTTTTCTATCGGATGAATATAAAAAAATGGCAAGTTGTTCATATGATAAAACTACATTAGATTTACCAATTGTTCCAAATAAAACAGATCAAAAAAGAGGTGGTTTAAGTGTCTGAAAAGGAAAAAGATAAAAAGGTTTTGTATGAAATGTGTTTAAAAATAATATCTATACTAAAGAAATAGATATGGCATATGAAGTGGTATTAACGTTATTTGCAATTTAATAAAATAAAAGCGAGTAATAATAGCATTTTATCCAATGTTATTATTACTCGCTAGTTTTTATATGATTTTATTTATTCTATTTATATTTGGGATCATATTCTTTTATAACTGTTGGGTTAATTTCTTTATTTATGTAGGTATCTATATTATGTATTAATAAGAAAATATTTTTTGAAAATTTATTTAATTCTTTGATAGAAATTTCTGTTTGTAAAAAATAATTTTTAAACATATTTTTTAGCTCTTGTTGAGTTAATAGTGATAGTTCTTTAAAAGAATAGATTTTATATTCGTTAATAGTATATATTTCTAATGTTTTTTCTAATATTTTAGAACGGATGCAAAGATATTTATTTATATCTTTCGGATAATTCATTAATTTTAGAGAGAACATTGCGTGATATAATTTTTCATTATAATCATCAATATTTAATGTTTCATAATATGGATTAAATTCCCAGTGAATATTGGCATCTATAATTTCGTGTTTATAGTTTATCCTTTTATTAGTAACTATTTCATATGGATAATTGATATTATTTGGAATGTATTTTGTACTTATTGTTCCTTGGGATAGATATGGATATTTTATAGAATCTTTACCATCATAAAATGATATTGTATTTGTTACTCGAAATCCAGGATCGAAAATAGTAAAATAAAGTTTGTTATTTTTTAATGATGGGTAAACTAGGAATACGTGTGCTTCTTTTACAAGAACTAATACATCCAGTATTTTTATTATAGGTTGCAAACTTAGTTGTTTTATTCTTTTTTTTTGATAATATTATCAGTTACGATTGTTTTCTTGGATATAGTTAACTTTTTTTGATGTGGGATACGAAGTTTTATTGCTACATAAAAAATTATTGATGATAAATAATATTTGTATATTGTAGTTAGTAATGAAACGAATTTTCTATATTTTATGACTTATAGATAAAGTAACTATTATTTTATTAGTAAATTAATAAAAAATGTGTTATTGTAATATTTTCAATATAAATGATGAAGTTTATAAGTCTTAATGGTATAATGTATTTAGATATCATAGGATGTGAGTAAATGTGAATAAAATAATTTTATCATTACCTAAACCAATATTAAAAAGATATGTTTTAAATCATTTTTCTGATTTATCTGTTACTGATTTTTTTCAAATAATCAAAAAAGTTGAAATACCTGCTTATTATTTTAAAAGAAATCATACTTTAAATAAAAATTCTGATGTATTAAGTTATATGTTAGATATAAATAAAAATATTTTTGAACAGTTTGATTCTGAAGCATTTTCTACAGAATGTATTAATAAGATTGCTAATTCAGGTGTGGAAATATATCCGCATCATATTGATAAATATCCTATATTATTAGAAAATCACATAATTTGTGAAAATGCGTTAAGCACTTTTCCAGCAGTTTTAAAAAAAATGAATAAATCTCAAATAACGGAAAGAATTATTACTATATTAGAAAACTCAGATTATACTCCAGATGTTGCAGATTTAGATAAGAGTGCATTATTTTTTAAAAGTGAAAAGCTAATGGGAAATGCTATTAGTGAAAATCCTTTATTATTGCTCAGACTTGAAAATCCTACAGATAAACTTATTAATATTGCTTTGAGTCACGGATATGTTCCGAAAAAAGATCATTTTATTGATCATCCATATTTAAAAACTAAAAGAAAATTATTGGATAAAGCTTTTGAATATGACCCATCTATAATCGTATACTTTCCAAAAGATCAGATTTCTAATGCAGTAATGTCAGCACGTAATCGAGGATTTGTAGCGGATGAAAAGGATTTATTAGAAAATCCAAACTTACGTAATAACGAATACATTATGGAAGATGCCATTAAAAACAATCCTAAATTAATAACTATGCTTGGTGAAAATTGTTATCTGTCTTATTCTTTAATGCAAGAAACTTTGAGTAAGTATAAAATTACTAAAGAGGATTTGGAAAATAATCCAGTATTAACTAAAAATTATACATTAATGACTCTATTGCCAGAATTTTCTTTATATTCTGCATATTTAAATGATGAAGCAAAAGAAAGTGCAGTTGCTGAACAGTTAAAAAAGTCACGTATTTTAACAACATCAGCATTACCATTTTTAGATGAAAAATTTGGTGGAAAAATAAATATTAATCACATAAATGAATTACTTCAATATTTAGATATATCTATTAATGAAGATGATTTAGATATACAACAAGATTATTTACGAATACTTGATAAAATAATAGATGGAATAATACGCATTAGGTATACTCAAAATAAATTTTCATTTAAATATCCTGATATAGTGGTAATGAATGATTCCCTTATACAATTATTTAATGATGTAACTGAGACAGAAAATTATGAATTGATTTCAGATTATGTTAAGGAATTATATACTTTTATAGGTAAAACAATTCCAATTGAACAATTAACAGAAGAAGTAGGAAAGTATTTTGAGATTTATAATAATCAATCCCTTAATTTATCTATTACAAATGAATTTTGTAATAAAATTCTTAATCATCATAGAGATTATTTTATGAATAATGAAAAAAGTAAAATTTTAGCTAGTATAGAAAAAAAGCTGAAATTAACTTCCAAAAAAACTGCTACCATTCTTAATGGAAGAAAAATGGCTAAAATAGATGGATATATTAGTGATAATGATTACCACCAATTGGGTATTACTGAAGAACAATTTCAGTTAGATATTGAGAATGCAAAGAATGCTATTTTAAATAATAAAAATATTAAGAAAAAGGGTATTCAATTTGATGTTTTGAGATTAAATTATATTGCAAATAGGTTTAAATATTATGGTCATATAGATGCAAATTTTGTTAAAGATATCTTACGTATTAATGATGATGGAGTATTAAGTTTTATTATAAAAAAATTTGAACAAATTAAATTTAAATATATAGATAATATTTCTTTAACACAAGAAGATTCTCATATTTCCGAATGGGATAGAAGTAAGGTAAGTGGTTTAAATCAGACTAATTATGTAATTGGAGATAATGATAGATATATAAATAATCTTTCGGAACTTTTGTTAAAGCTTGATGAAGAAACTATTACTAAAATATTAGATCATAAAGATTTAATAAAGGACACTACAGTTTTATTGCCTTTTTTAAATTTAATTGAGGAATTAGATGTAAATACTTTTATTAATATTTTAGGTGAGTATGATAGAATTAAAGATAAACTTATGAGTACAATGGAGCTTTCCGAAGCTTCTAATTTTAAGACTATTGTTTTAAAAAAATTGGACGCTGTAATATCTTTAGCCAATGCATATAGTTCAGTAGATGATATTACTTTGTATGCTTTAGGAAGAAGTATTGTTTCTGAGGTAGGAGAGTACAACAGTTCTAAGTATTTAGATTTCTATATACAAATGGCAAATAAACGGAAAGGAAGTATTCCCCCTCTTTTTTTGCAAACACCAAAATATTATTTAGAATCTGGGATGTATTCAGATCCCGAAAGATTACTTATTGGTAAGAGACCTAGTAAAGATAGTTGTATAGATTTACTAAATTCGGCAGGAGCAAAGACATATAAGGAAGTATTGTTGCAAAATTCTGGAGATGTAATATTAATTAGGGATGCACAAAAAAAACTGATTTCAAGAATACTTCTTTTTAGACGAGGAAATGTTATTCAAATGGTAACACGATCAGGAGAGGGGTTACCAATGGATTTATTTAAAACTATTGGCAATCAAATTATTCACCAATCAATTTTCAGCCATGATAACATCGATTATGTCTTTGTAAATAATTCATCATTTAATTTTCATACAGATGATAATATTTCTGTAAAAGATAACAGATTTATGAGTAAGTTTCCTCATGCTGATTTTTCAGATTCCGCTATATTATTGAGTTCAAAAAATAAGGTGCAAGGTCTTGATGAAATAGAGTTGGATTTTGATGTGGCTCCTTTAGTTTCTTATGAAAAACCTAGAAAAAAAATATCGTATTATCCAACTGAAACTGAAATTACTAGATTGCGTGCACTTAAGATAATTATGGAAACTGATTCTGAGGTTAAAGAAAATATGTCACGTGACTTTGAACCATTTTACTCTGAAGAGTATAAGAAGAAAATATGTGGAGAAGACTGGTATATTGCAGTTAAAAATGATGGTACAGTAGAAGAACTAACTTTACCAATTGATGATATGAGAATGAGAAGAGAAATCAGGGAAGTAAAGGATGTGCTAGGTATAGATTCACAAAAAGATGAAATCAATTTAATGCTTTCTACTATTACTAAAAGTGAATGGTTAGAAAGAAAACAGGAAATCAAACTTTGATTATAAGGAGAGAAAATATGAAATTAATAGGGAAAATAAATACTTATAATGGTAAATTTGGGACAATTGTTGCAGAAAACAAAGAAATAATTGATTTTTCTTTTAAAGATATATCTTTGAATTCTGATGTTAATATCGGAGATATGGTTGAATTTAGATTAGAAACAAAGTTTCAAAATATAAGGATAGCTAGAAATATAAAGTTGATGTCTACTGGAGGAAAATAGTTTGAATAATTTTAGCACACATATAGTTGTAAGTGGTTTTATTTATTTTAAGAATGATAAAAAGTTTTGGTTATGTATCATAATAAAATGAAAATGTATACCTATTTAGGTATGTACATTGATTTATGTGATGTTAATTCTTTAGTTGTTGCAATTAGAAAGTTAAAAGAGAAAATTGAATCAATGAATTTTGAAAAAGTTAATATAGCAAAAAATGAATTGGTTCCTGTGGATATAAATACACATATTATCAGTTATAATGCAAGATTGAATTTACCACAACATTATCATTTTGATTTTAGATATTTATTTATTATTGATAAAATATTAAATGTAAAAGTAGATGGAACAGAACTATCTAATTATAAATGGATTAATATCGATGAATTAAGTTCTGATCCTAATTATGGAAAAATAGTAGAGAAGTTAAGGAGACTATTATAAAATTAAATTATATTAATTTGTATGTATAACATTGTAATGGCAAAAAATAAGTTTGCTTTAATGAGGTAAAATTATTTTATTTTGTTAAAATCTTTTTAGTAAATTCTATGTATTTTAAGCTTTACGGGAGATATAAAAAAAGAACTAGTTGTTGACTAGTTCTTAGAGTGTTGACAAAGTAAATTTTGTTAATAGTCTGAAAAGAACTTAGTATAAACTAAGTTCTTTTCAGTAACATTTGGAGTGATTGATAAGAAGGTTTTAAACCTGTTATCAAAAAAATATTCCTTACTCGTTAAATAAATTATATGATAAAACTTAATAGAAATTAATGGCCACATAGTTTTTTTAATTTAATAGATTACCTTTTATTTGTAATTGTTTTGATAACAAAATTTCATTTAAGGATGAACTTAGTTTTACAAATGAGAAAGAAAAAGTATAAAAAAGGATGATATTAATCAAATTTCATCCTTTTTATAATGTAATGTCAAAAAAATTAAAGAAATTTATTTTTTTCTTTAATAATACTAGTGAAGGGAGAAATGTTATGGTTTTTAATAAAGAAATTACTGGTTATGAGAATGAAGAAGAGTTTGCTTCTTATCTTAATGGAAAGCATGTGGGGAGAGTTTATCCTAATTTTTTAGACTTGTTATATAAATTGTATGGTTATCTTGATTATAAAGATTATATAGAATGTTGGGTTAATAAGTCAAAACGAAAAGCAGATATTTATATTAAGATTAATGGTTATGTTAGAGGTATTAGTATTAAGAAAGGGGTTAAGAACTCTGTTCATAATGAGTCTATTGGTACCTTGGTTTCATTTTTTAGAGAAATAGGTATTGATGGGGATATAATAAAAAAATATTTGTATTATCAATATGCTGATGGCACAATGGATGGTACTGGTAAAATACGTATGTCGAGCTCTCTTTACCGAGAAAATAATCAAAAAGATATTGATGAAATTAATAAGGTTCTTAATGATGAGAAATATATCAATGCTTTTGTTAATCGTTTTGTTTTACAAGGAAATAAGTCAGAATATGAGGTTGATGCTATTATATATGGTGTTGTTGAAGATTTTATTTGGATTACAAAAGATGAAGTTTATTATATAATGAGAAAACATTTAAAAGATGAGGTGACATCATTACATATATCTCTGTTAACATTGCAACCTATGACACGTAATCTTAATTATAATCCCAAATATGAGGTTTGTAGAAGTTTTGTTCAAGTGAAATGGTATAATATTTCAGACAATATTATAGAAGTAATGGCATTTTATAGAAATAAGGGACGTTTTCTTCCAAGCTCTACGAGGGATAATAAAAAAGAACTAGTAGATAACTAGTTCTTGTATTTCTAATGGAGCGGATGAAGGGAATCGAACCCTCGTAGTCAGCTTGGAAGGCTGAGGTTCTACCATTAAACTACATCCGCATAAATTGTTTTTGAACCTCAGCCGTAAGTACTAAAGTTCTGTCTCTTAATCAGTAGACATTTACAATTATATCAAATATATGGTTATTGTCAATACTTTTTTTATCTTTTTTAGTTTTATATAATTATTATAGGATGTGATACTATGAAAGTTCTTGCTAGTGACTTTGATTTAACGTTATATGTAGACGATTTAGAAATTGTAAAAAAGAATGTTATGGCGATTCGTCGTTTTATGAAAAATGGAAATTTATTTGGTATTATTACTGGGAGAAATTATTCGGATATTAAAGTATTACTTAATCAATATGATATTCCTTATCATTATTTAATATGCCAAGATGGAGCAAAATTATTCGATTCTATGGATTATTGTTTTTCTACGGTTTCTTTATCTAGAGAGGATATTGTAAGGATTGTTCCTGTTTTGGAAGAGTATCACTTTGATTATTATTTGGATGATGGTTATAATGAAACTACTAATATGGATGATTGCGTTAAGGTTGTAGGGGTTATTGGAAATAGAAGGGAAGAGGCACAAAAAGTCGTTGATATTTTGATTAAAGAAGGTTTTTATGCATATCTCAGTATGTATTATATTAATATTTTAGATTCTTCTGTTAATAAGAAGAATGCTTTGGAAAAACTTTTGGTTCATGCGTATTGTTATAAAGAAGATTTATATGTTATTGGAGATAGTGTTAATGATTTAGAAATGCTTACTTCCTTTCAGGGAGCTATTATGAAAAATCATAGTAAAGAATTAGATCATTTAGGTAAGAAAAGTTATAATACTTTATATGAATATATTGAAGAATTAGAAAGAAACTAATTCTTTTTTCATATACTTTACCAGGTGATGTTATGAGTGATTTTATCTTTTCACTGATTCAGAATTTTGGTTATTTTGGTATGTTTTTAGGAATGGTTTTAGAAGCAGTTATTATTATCATTCCTAGTGAAGCTATTTTAGCAACGGGAGGTATTTTGGCGAGTCGGGGAATTTTTTCTTTCTGGGGAGCTTTTTTTACTGGACTTGTTGGTAGTGTTTTTTGTGCTATTGTTATTTATTATATGGGGTTTTTTGGAGGAAGACCTTTTATTCGGAAATTTGGGAAATATTTTTTTATGAAAGAAGAAGATTTAGAAAGAAGTGATTCTTGGTTTTCTAGATATGGTATGTTTGGAGCGTTAATTGGTCGTAATTTTCCTATTGTTCGTACTTTGATTTCTCTTCCTATCGGTATTATGCGAATGTCTTTTTTTAAGTTTTTATTTTTTACTATTATAGGATCGATTCCTTGGACTTTTTTGTTTGTTTATTTAGGTTATACTTTAGGAAATGGATGGATATATGTTAGTGCTAAGATTTCTTGGTTAAAGACTCCTATTAAAATTATCCTTGTTTTTTTTATAATACTTTATTTTTATAAGAAGATAAAAAAACATAAGAGATAATTTTGGTTTACTTTATTTTAATTTCGTGCTACACTCTTAATAAGATAAGGTAGTGTGTAGAGTATGAAAAAAGTTTTAATTTGTTGTTTTATTTGTTTTATATGTTTATTTTTCGTTAGTGGTTGTTCTTTTAAAGACGATAATAAACTTGTTTTAGTTACGGAAGCTGGTTTTGCTCCTTATGAATTTTATCAAGATGGAGAAATTGTAGGAGTAGATATAGAGATTGCGAGAGAGATTGCGAAAGAGTTAGGAAAAGAATTAGTTGTTAAAGATGTATCTTTTGACTTTTTAATAAATGAAGTAAAAAGTGGGAAAGCCGATTTTGCAGCTGCTGGAATTAGTATTACGGATGAACGAAAGAAACAAGTGGATTTTACGGATGAGTATACTGTTTCTAATCAAGTAGTTGTTGTAAAAAAGGATAGTCCTATAACAAGTTTTGATGAAATTCGTAATAAGAGAATTGCTGTACAACTTGGTACGGTTGCGGATTTATATGTTAGTGATAATTATCCAGATGCCACTTTAGTTCAACACAAAAAATATTTGTCTGCTGTTGAAGATGTGAAAGCAGAAAAAGTTGATTGTTTAATTATGGATGAACTTCCTGCCAAAGAGATTGTAAAAGCTAATAATGAATTAAAAATCATGGATGGAGTTTTATTCCAAGATCGATATGGAATGATTGTGAAAAAGGGAAATGATGAATTAAGAAAACAAATTAATAAAGTTTTAAAACGTTTAGTTGATGATGGAACAATAGACAAATTGGTGCTTAAGTATTCTGAATAGTGAGGTTGGTAGTATGAGTGAGATATGGGATTCTTTTTACCAGACGTTTGTTTTTGAAGATAGATATTTGTACTTTTTAGAAGGTATCAAATTTACTTTGATTATTGCCTTCTTTTCTATTTTGCTTGGATTGGTATTAGGAATTTTAATTTCTATTATTAGAGATTTTCATAAACAGACAGGTAAATGTTTTCTATTAAGTAAGATATGTGACATTTATGTTTATGTAATTCGTGGTACACCTACTTTGTTACAATTAATGATTTTATATTATGTTATTTTTAAAACATCAACGTTATCACCAATTATTGTTGGTATTTTAACGTTTGGAATTAACTCTGGTGCTTATGTAGCAGAGATTTTTAGAGCAGGTTATGATGGTATTGATAAAGGTCAGAGAGAAGCCTCAAAAACTTTAGGTTTAAATTATATAAAAACTATGCGATATATTATTTTTCCTCAATCTTTAGCTAAAATATTTCCGGCTTTAGGAAATGAGATTATTACTTTAGTTAAAGAAACTTCTATTGCAGGATATGTTGGAATAGTTGAACTTATTAAGGCAGCAGATATTATTTCTTCTAGAACTTATGATTATTTCTTCCCATTAATTATTGCGGCGATTGTCTATTTATTATTAACTTTTATTTTATCTAAAATTATGAAATATGGAGAAAGGAAGTTAAACCATGTTGTATCAAGTTAGAAAATTAGTTAAGAAGTTTGGTAATACTTCTGTTTTGAAAAATATTAATTTAGAAATAAAAGAAAATGAAAAAATAGTTATTATTGGACCCTCTGGTTCTGGTAAGTCGACACTGCTTAGGTGTTTGAACTTATTAGAAAAACCTACAAGTGGTAGTATTTATTATCATGGGAAAAATCTTGATGATAAATTGTATAAGAATATTCAGGGTAAAATCGGAATGGTATTTCAGAATTATCAGTTATTTGATAATTTAACAGTAATTGATAATTTAACACTAGCTCCGGTTTTAAATAAATTGATGTCTAAAGAGGAGGCAATCAGTAAAGCAAGAAGATATTTAAGACAAATTCATTTAGAGGATAAAGAAAATAGTTATCCTATGGATTTATCTGGAGGACAAAAGCAACGTGTTGCTATCATCAGAAGTTTAATGATGAATCCTGAGGTTATCTTATTTGATGAGCCTACTAGTGCTTTAGATCCTGAAATGATAGGAGAAGTCTTATCGTTAATATTGGAGGTGAGTAAAGAAAAGATTACTATGATTGTGGTGACACACGAGTTGAATTTTGCTCAAGAATTTGCCACTAGAGTTATTTTCATGGACCATGGAAAAATTGTAGAAGAAGGCGATAAAGAGCAGATTTTTAAACATCCTAGAACAAATAGGTTACAGCAGTTTTTAAGTAATATTCAGTAATGGAGGTAGAAAGATGAATAAAATTAATGTAACAAGTGAAATTAAACCATTGAAAAAAGTTTTGTTGCATCGACCTGGTAATGAGTTATTAAATTTAACTCCTAATACCTTAGGAGATTTGTTATTTGATGATATTCCATATTTACCAGTTGCACAAAGAGAACATGATGAATTTGCAAGAGTTTTGAAAGAAAACGGGGTAGAGGTTGTTTATTTGGAGAAGCTAATGGCTGAAGTTTTAGCTTTAAGTGATGAAATTCGTGAAGAATTTATCAAACAATTTATTTTTGAAGCTGGTATTAGAACTCCTAAATATCGTGATTTAGTTTTCCACTATTTAAATAGTTTTAAAGATGAATATGAACTTGTTCTTAAAACTATGGAAGGTATTCAAATTTATGAGATTAATAGAGATCAAAGAAAAGATGAAAAATCTTTGGTTGATTTAGTAACAGAAGAGACTGATTTCTTAGCTGATCCTATGCCTAATCTTTATTTTACTAGAGATAATTTTGCTAGTATTGGTCGAGGAGTTTCTTTAAATAAAATGTATTCTGTTACTAGAAATCGTGAAACTATTTATGCAGAGTATATCTTTAAATATCATCCAGACTTTAAAGGACAAGTGGATAAATATTATGATCGTGATTTACCTTATCATATTGAAGGTGGAGATATCTTAAACTTGAATGATCATATTTTAGCAGTTGGTATTTCTCAGAGAACTACAGCTGAGGCAATTGATCAATTGGCTAAAAACTTATTTAAAGATGAGAAATGTAAGATTGATACTGTACTTGCTTTTAATATTCCAAATAGTCGTGCATTTATGCATTTGGATACAGTATTTACACAAGTAGATCGTAATAAATTTACTTATCATCCTGGTATTGTAGATACTTTACAAGTATTTGAAATTACGGAAGGTAATGTGGAAGATAGTGATGAGGATCTAAATGTTGTAGAAATTAATGATACTTTAGAGAATATTTTATCTTCTTATTTAAAAATTCCAGTAACTTTAATTCCTTGTGCTGGTGGTGATAAAGTAGCTTCTGAAAGAGAACAATGGAATGATGGTTCTAATACTTTATGTATAGCACCTGGAGTTGTTGTTGTTTATGATAGAAACGTTATTACTAATGAAGTACTTAGAGAAAACGGTCTTAAAGTTCTAGAAATTCCTGGGGCAGAACTTTCTCGTGGACGTGGAGGTCCAAGATGTATGAGTATGCCATTAATAAGGGAGGATTAATATGAACTTTTATAATAGGGATTTTTTGAAGTTACTTGATTATAGTGAGCAAGAAATTTTATATTTAATCCAATTAGCAATGGAATTTAAAAAGAAGAAAAAGATGGGTAAAAAACATGATTATTTAAAAGGTAAAAATGTTGTTTTACTATTTGAAAAAGATTCTACTAGAACTCGCTGTGCTTTTGAAGTTGGAGCTATGGATTTAGGTATGGGTGTTACTTATTTAGGTCCTACTGGTTCACAAATGGGTAAAAAAGAAAGTATTAAAGATACAGCAAGGGTTTTATCTAGAATGTATGATGGAATTGAATATCGTGGTTTTGATCAAGCTATTGTGGAAGAGTTGGCTAAGTATTCTTCTGTTCCTGTATGGAATGGTCTTACAAATGAATTTCATCCAACTCAAATGTTAGCGGATATTATGACAATGTATGAAAATTTCGGTAGTGTGAAAGGAAGAAAACTTGTATTTTTAGGTGATGCTAGAAATAATGTTGGTAATTCTTTGATGGTTATTTGTTCTAAACTTGGAATTGATTTTTGTTGTTGTGCACCATCAGAGTTGTTTCCTAATTCCGAGTTAGTTAGTCAGTGCCGTAAATTTGCTGAAGCTCAAGGGTCTAAGATTTTATTAACAGAAGATGTTCATGAAGGATTAAAAGGTGCTTCTGTTGTTTATACGGATGTCTGGGTTTCCATGGGTGAAGATGATAGCTTATGGAAAGAAAGAATTAAATTATTGACTCCATATCGAGTTACTTCAGAGCTTATGAGTCTTGCAAATGAAGATGCTATTTTCTTACATTGTTTACCATCTTTCCATGATATTAATACAAAGATTGGAAAGGAGATACATGATAAGTTTGGAATTACTGAGATGGAAGTAACGGATGAAGTTTTTGAGTCTGATCAATCAAAAGTGTTTGATGAAGCAGAAAATAGACTTCATACTATAAAAGCTGTCATGTATGCGACGATGAAGAAATGAAAAAGAAGATAGTAATTGCATTAGGTGGTAATGCTTTAGGAAGTACTCCTGAGGAACAATTAAGATTGGTACAAAAAACTGCAAAATACATTGTGGATTTGGCAGATACTTATGATATTGTTGTTACTCATGGAAATGGTCCACAGGTTGGTATGATTAATATGGCAATGGAAGTTTCTCATGAGGAGGTTAATACTCCAAGTGTTCCATTTGCTGAATGTGGTGCTATGAGTCAAGGATATATAGGATATCATTTACAACAATCAATTCAAGAAGAACTAGTAAGAAGAAATATGCGTCGTAATTGTATTACAGTCCTTACTCAAGTTGTTGTTGATAAGAAAGATTCTGCTTTTACCAATCCTACAAAACCAATTGGTAGTTTTTATACGAAAGAAGAAGCAGATAAGTTATATATTGAAAGAGGTTATATCTTTAAAGAAGATGCTGGAAGAGGATATCGTAGAGTTGTTCCTTCTCCTGAACCTAAAAAAATAGTAGAGGCAAAGACTATAGATTTGCTTTTGAAAAACAAAAATATTGTTATTGCTGGTGGAGGCGGAGGTATTCCTGTAGTTTATCATTATAATAAACTAAAGGGAGTAGACGCTGTTATTGATAAAGATAAGACTAGTGCTAGAATTGCGATTGATATTAAAGCAGATATTTTCTTAATATTAACGGCAGTTGAAAAAGTTTGTATTAACTATAATACTGCGAATGAAAAAGCAATTGATTTCTTAACTCCAGCATTAGCAAGACGATATATGCAAACGGGGGAATTTAAAGAAGGTAGTATGTTACCTAAGATTGAAGCATGTCTTCAGTTTGTGGAGCATAATAGAAGAAATGCGCAAGCATTGATTACATCTTTAGATAAGGCTAAGCAAGCGTTAGAAGGAAAAACTGGAACAGTAATTAGTAGGAAGGAATTATAGTTATGGCTACAAAAAAGAAAAGAAAAGGCTTTATAACAGCTTTTTCAATTATATTAATTTTAATTTTTCTTTTAGGGTTGCTAACATATATTTTACCAGCAGCTCAATTTGATGGAGATACTATTATTAATGGTACTGGTGTTGTTAGAGCATCATTATCAGATATATTAATGTCCCCAATTTTAGGATTTGAAAATGCAATTGATGTATGTATTTTCGTACTTATTTTAGGAGGGTTCTTAGCTGTCGTTGGAAAAACGAAAGCTTTAGAGACAGGAATTCAAGTTTTAGTTAAGAAGTTAAAGGGAAATGAACTTGCTTTAATTCCTATCTTAATGTTTATTTTCTCTATTGCAGGTACTACTTATGGTATGTTAGAGGAAACAGTAGGTTTCTATGCTTTACTTGCTGCTGCTATGGTTATGGCAGGAATGGATACTATAGTGTCTTCTGCTATTGTATTATTAGGAGCAGGTTCTGGAGTTTTGGGATCTACAATTAACCCTTTTGCTGTAGGAGCAGCAGTTAGTGCTTTACCTGATAATGTTAAAGTAAATCAGGGATTGATTATTGCTATTGGTGTTATCTTATGGCTTACTACTTTATTAATTTCTATTTTATTTGTCACAAATTATGCTAAAAAAGTTATTAAAAAGAAGGGTTCTACAATTCTTTCTTTGCAAGAGAGAAAGAACATGGAAATGGAATATGGAGCTCATGCTGCTAAAAAGAATGAGGATGTAAAATTAACAACGAAACAAATTATTACTTTATGTTTATTTGGATTGACTTTCATTGTTATGATTGTTGGATTTATTCCATGGGAAGAATTTGGAGTAACTTTCTTTAAAGATACTACTGGATGGTTAACTGGTACTCCTCTTGGTAGTTGGTATTTCTATGAAGCGGCACTTTGGTTTTTAGTTATGTCTGTTGTTATTGGATTTATTAACCGTACTGGTGAGAAACAATTTGTAGATACCTTTATTGATGGTGCTGATGATATGGTAGGAGTAATTTTAATTATTGCTATCGCTAGAGGTGCTTCTGTTTTAATGCAAAGTACTTATTTAGATAATTATATTATTTATAATGCTGCTAATATTTTACAACTTGTACCTGAATTTGTATTTGCTCCATTAAATTACTTATTACATGTAGTATTATCTGTACTTGTTCCATCTAGTTCAGGTTTAGCAACTTTATCTGCACCTATTATTGGGCCACTTGCTAATCAAGTAGGATATAGTGTTGAAACTACGATTATGACTATGGTTGCTGCTAATGGTTTAGTAAATCTTATTACACCAACTTGTGGAGCTATCATGGGAGGTCTTGCTTTAGCTAAAGTAGAATATACTACCTGGGTAAAATGGGCAGGAAAAGTTGTACTTACTATTGCAGTTGTTAATATTATTATATTAACGTTCTTGATGGTAATGCTTTAGAATTCATTAGATGTAGACATTTGTCTGCATCTTTTTTTTGCTAATAAAAGTGTGAAATATATGATGATGAGATAATGTGATGACATGGTTATTAAAGAGTTTGTTTGATTTTTATTTTAAATGAAGAAATTAATAAATAATATCGTTCATTGATGCTTTTTAGAGATTGATGTAATATTGCTTTTCCGTAAATAGTATTATATACTTTTTTAGGGGGATTTTGCTATGGAAAATAATACAAATCGTACCAATATATCTTTTGGAGATGTTATGGGAGGAGTATCTGAACCAACTTTGGATCCGATTGGAGACTCAATTAATTAAGAAATTGCTGAATATAGAGCTAGTCATCCAGAAGCTCAAGAGAGATATGAAGAATGGTTAAGAACTCATAATTTAGAGGATTATGATTCTGTACCTGAGGATTTGGCTGAGGTTATGGAGGATGGTACTTTACGTCCTTGTTCTGAGGAAGAAAGACAGAACTTTCGTCGTCTTTGATAAAATAAAAATATTAGAAATGTCTAGTATTTTTTTTTGTTTTGTGCTATAATTGGGAGCGATGTAAGAAGAGGTGTGAAGTATGAATAAGAGAAATGTTGCGATTATTGCGCATGTAGACCATGGTAAAACTACATTAGTAGATGGTATTTTGAAACATTCTGGAATGTTTCGTGATAATGAAGATGTTTCTAATGTATCAATGGACTCTAATGCATTAGAAAAAGAACGTGGTATTACTATTTTAGCAAAGACAACGGCTTTAGATTATAAGGGTGTACGTATTAATATTTTAGATACGCCAGGACATGCTGATTTTGGTGGAGAAGTGGAACGTATTATGAATATGGTTGACGGAGTTATTTTGGTTGTTGATGCTTATGAAGGTGCTATGCCACAAACTCGTTTTGTATTAAAGAAAGCATTTGAAGCTCATGTGAAACCTATTGTTGTTGTTAATAAGGTTGATAAACCTAGTGCTAGATGTAGTCAAGTCGTTGATGAAGTGTTGGATTTATTTATTGAACTTGGAGCTGATGATAGTCAACTTGATTTTAAAGTTATCTATGCATCTGCTTTAAATGGTACATGTTCTTATAGTGATGATTTAAGTACACAAACGGAAGGTTTTGGAGAAATTCTTGATACTATTTTAGAAGAAATTCCTGAACCTACTGGTGATAGTTCGAAACCTTTACAATTCCAACCTGCACTTTTAGATTATAATGAATTTGTTGGTAGAATTGGTATTGGTCGTGTACATAATGGTACGATTAAGACTGGTGAAATGGTAACTTGTTGTCGTTTAGATGGTTCTACAAAACAATTTAGAATTCAAAAATTATTTGGTTTTTATGGATACAAACGTGTTGAGATTGAACAAGCGGAAGCAGGAGATATTGTTGCAGTTGCGGGTCTTAGTGATATTTCGGTTGGAGAAACTTTATGTAATACTACGGATGTTTTACCATTACCGTTATTGCATATTGATGAACCAACATTACAAATGACATTTGGGGCAAATTCATCTCCTTTTGTAGGTCGGGATGGTAAGATTGTTACAGCTCGTAAGATTGAAGAACGTTTGATGAGAGAAACGCAACGTGATGTTAGTTTAAAGGTTGAACCATTTACGAATGATAGTTTTGTTGTTAGTGGACGTGGTGAATTACATTTAAGTATTTTAATTGAAAATATGCGTCGTGAAGGATTTGAGCTTGAAGTTAGTAAACCTAAAGTTATTATTAAAGAAAAAGATGGTGTGAAATACGAACCATATGAGGAATTACAAATTGATGTTCCAGATGATTCTGTTGGAGCTGTTATTGAGCAATTAGGATTACGTGGTGCTAAAATGGATAATATGACGAACATTAATGGACAAACACGTTTATTATATACGATTCCTTCTCGTGGGTTAATCGGTTTTTCTACTGATTTTATGACTCTTACTAAGGGTTATGGTATTATGTCACATAGTTTTAAAGAGTATATGCCTTATGAGAATGTAGATGTAGGAGAGAGAAAATTTGGCGTTTTAGTTTCTATGGAAAATGGTTCTTCTACAGCTTATTCTATTGGAAACCTAGAAGACCGTGGAATTATGTTTATTGAACCTGGTACGGAAGTATATGAAGGTATGATTGTTGGTGAATGTAATCGTGATAACGATTTAGCAGTTAATGTTGTGAAAGGAAAACAATTGACGAACACTCGTGCTGCTGGAAGTGATCATACGGTTGTATTAAAACGTCCTCGTCCAATTACTTTGGAATATGCCCTTGATTATATTAATTCTGATGAATTAGTTGAAGTTACACCAAATTTCATTCGTTTGCGTAAAAAAATCCTAAATACGGAAGAACGTAAGAAATTTGATGCTAGAAATAAAAAAAGTAATTAAAAAATAGTCAGAAATGGCTATTTTTGTTTGCTATTTTTTATGAATTCTACTATAATGATAATAGTAGAGGGTGATTGCTATGGCTCGTAGAAGAAAATCTAAAGAAGAACTTGAAGAATTAACAAGGACTCAAGTATTAAATTTAAAAGAGTTAGAAAAAGCTGCTAAATACGAAAAAAAGACTAGTAAAAAACCGGCAGCTGTTTTTGCTATATTAGGAATTTTTTCTATTTCTCTTGGATTGTGTTATCCTGGGGTTAGCATTATGTTAAGTAGTCGTGATATTGAGGAAACTCCAACAGTTTCTGAGCAAAGACAAGAAAATGTTTCTTCAGATGATAATGAGACTGCTATTAATCCTCTAACTTTAACATGTACAGCAAGTCAAACAAACACTACGGATGCTACCTTGGTTACCACTACGTATACTTTTCAGTTTCAAGATACTGGTGTATTAACAAGTTATAAAAAAGTAATGAATATAAAAGCAGGAGCGAATGTTACACAGACTCCTTCTAGTATTGTTAGTTTAGATACTTCTTTAACTAATTTAATGCAAACACCAATTACTGGTTATTTATTAGAAAAAGCACCAACAGCTAGTACTACACCTACCGTTGTGGATGGGTATACAGCAACTTTGACAGTAGACTTTACTAAGTTTAATCCAGCAACTTTGACTGCTCTTCATACGAGCAATAGTTTTGCGAGAGTGGAGTTTGCTTCTACCAATACGAAGGATGCTATCCAGCAAAAACTTATGAGTGGAGGATATACTTGTCAATAATAAAAAGGGTACATTTGTATCCTTATTTTTATGTAATAAAAAAACTGCATTTCTTATGCAGCTTTTTCATTTTTTAATAAAGTTCTTTTTTCTTTAGTTGAAATTCTCTTTCTAGTTCCATCAGCCATTTTTGCAATTTGTAAATTTAAATTTTGTCTTGCTTTTGTAGCTCTTAAAGAGTGAGATCTTTTATTTTTTACATTTCCTTTTCTTTTTGATACATTTGCTGCCATCTTTCGTCCTCCTTTGCTCTTTTTCTTTCTGCTTAATAACTTTAACATAAAAAGTGTTATAAGTCAAATATATTTGTCTAAAAGTTCATAATTTTTGTCTTATTATTATTTATCAAGTTAATTTAAATTTTTATTTTTATAATTTATGGTAAAATAGATATGAGGAGGTTTTATATGTATATACCATTATATAATAAGAGTAATTATTCATTACTTTCTAGTATGTTAACAATCGATGATTTAGTTTCTTTTGCGGTACATCATAAAATCTCTAGTATAGCACTTAGTGATGATTCTATGTATGGAGTGATGGAATTTATTAAGAAGTGTCAAAAAGTAGATATTAAACCTATAATTGGTCTTACTATTACTTTAGAAGATTTTGTGGTTATATTATATTGTAAAAATTATAAGGGATATCAAAATTTGATTAAACTATCTACTATTCAGAATGAAAGAAAAGTAACTGTTGATGATTTAAAGTCTTTTTCTTCTGATGTTATTAGTGTATTACCTTTTGATAGTCGAAGTAAGTATTCCTTAGTTAAAGAAATTTATTCTGATTTGTATTTAGGATATTCTAATAAAGTCGAAGAAAGAGAAGTTTTACTAGATACTAAAAATGTCGTGTTTTTTCCTCTTTCTTTATATCTACATAAAGAGGATAGTGATTATCTTACTTATTTATATAAAATACGTGATGGGAAGACTGTTAGTGATGAAGTGGAATATGATATTTTAAATCATGAATTAGAAATTCCTAATTTATTAGAACGTACTGATAATGTTGGTCTTTTAAATACTATGAGAATCAGTGATGCCTGTAATTTAGAATTTCCAAAACCTGAACTTTTACTTCCAATTTATGAGTGTAGTGATCCTAGTAAATATTTATTTGAACTTTCTAAAGCTGGTCTTAATCGTCGTCTGGGAGAAAACGTTAGTGATTCTTATCGTAAGCGACTTAGCTATGAGTTGAAAATTATTGATGAAATGGGATTTTCAAATTATTTTTTGGTGGTATATGATTTTATTAAATATGCGAAACAACATGATATTTTGGTTGGTCCTGGAAGGGGTAGTGCCGCTGGTAGTTTGGTGTCTTATTGTCTTGGGATTACAGAAATTGATCCTTTGAAATATGATTTGTTGTTTGAACGTTTTTTAAATCCAGAGAGAAAAACGATGCCAGATATCGATACTGATTTTCCAGATGATAAGCGAGATGAAGTGATACAGTATGTAGTTTCAAAATATGGGAAAAAAAGAGTGGCGGGAATTGTTACTTTTGGTACGATGGGAGCAAAACAGGTAATTCGGGATGTTAGTCGTGTGTTAAATGTTCCTACTTATAAAGTGGATGGATTAAGTAAGTTTATTCCTTCTTTTACAAAGGATAAGCTTTCTGATTTTTATGAGAAGAATGCTTCTTTTAAAGCCCGTATTGATAGTGATTTGTTACTTAGTAAGATGTTTAAAATTGCTCTTCGTTTTGAAGGCTTTCCAAGACATACTTCTTCGCATGCCGCTGGTATTGTTATGTGTCAGAAAGATTTGGATGAAGTATTACCTCTTACGGTTAGTGAAGGTATGTATTTAACTAGTTATTCTATGGAATATTTAGAAGATTTAGGATTATTAAAAATGGACTTCTTAGGTCTTAAGAATCTTACTATTATTCATAATATTTTAAAAGATATTGAAACTACTTTAGGAGAAAAGATTAACTTTAATCAAATTCCTCTTGATGATAAAGAAGCTCTTCATATTTTTGAAATGGCGAATACGAGTGGAATATTTCAATTTGAATCGACTGGTATGAGAAATTTTTTGCGTAATCTTAGACCGAATCAATTTGAAGATATATTTGCGGCGATTGCTTTATTTCGACCTGGTCCTGCGATTAATATTGATTCTTATATTCGTAGAAAGCACGGGGAAGAAGAAATTACGTATTTAGATCCATGTTTAGAACCAATTTTAAAAAATACGTATGGTATTATTATTTATCAAGAACAAATTATGCAAGTGGCTAGTAGATTTGCTGGATATAGTTTGGGAGAAGCTGATATTTTACGACGTGCAATGAGTAAGAAAAAATTAGATTTGTTAAAAAATGAAGAAGAAAAATTTATTCATAAAAGTTTAGAACATGGTCATAGTTATGAGGTTTCTAAAAAGATTTTTGATTTGATATTAAATTTTGCTGGGTATGGATTTAATCGTTCTCATTCTGTTGCTTATTCTATTATTGCCTATAAAATGGCTTATTTGAAGAGTCATTACCAAACTATTTTCTTTGCCAATTTGCTTACGAATGTTATCGGAAGTGAGTCTAAAACTCATGAATATATTATGGAAGCACGTGCAAATCATTTGCATATTTTAAAACCGTCTATTAATCTTAGTGATATTCGATATGTTGTAAAAGACGGAAAAATTATTTATCCTTTTTCTAATATAAAATCTATTGGTGTTGTGGTGGCGAATAGTATTTTAAAGGCTAGAGAAGAAGGAAAGTTTGTTAGTATTTATGATGCTTTTAGTCGATTGTATATTGCTGGGGTTGGTAAGAAAAATTTAGAAACGTTAATTTATGCTGATGTTTTTCATGAATTCTCTTATAATAGAGCAACTCTTATTTATAATTTAGATAGCTTATTTAATTATGCAGAACTTACGAAAGATATTGATCCTTCTTTAGTTATGTTACCAGATATGGAAGAGAAGAAGGAATATGAAGATAGTTATTTGTTAGAAAAAGAAAAAGAAGTCTTTGGTTTTTATTTATCTAATCATCCTACTACTATGTATAAAAAAGATAATCCTTATGCAATTTCTTTAAATAAAATTCCAGAATTTTTCTCAAAAACAGTTGATACTTTAATATTAGTTGATAAAATAAAGGTAATTAATACAAAAAAAGGAGATAAAATGGCTTTTATTACTGGTAGTGATGAGTCAGCTACTGCGGATTTTACTTTGTTTCCTAAAATATATCGATTGTATGAAAATATAGAAAAAGGGGATTTGTTAAAAATTCGGGGTACTGTTGAAAAACGTTTGGATCAATTTCAAGTGGTTGTGCAAAAAGTTAAATTTTTAAAAGAGAAGGAGAATTTTGATGAAAAGAAAAACTAAAAAAGAAAAAATGTTATTAAAAAATCGAGAATATGTATATAGTATTGCTTGTGTATGGTTAATGCTTGATCAACTTATTAAACTGTTAGTTCGTTCTAAGATTCCTTTGTTGGAAGAAATTGATGTTATTCCAGGTTTCTTTTCTATTTATCATGTAGAAAATAAGGGAGCTGCTTTTAGTCTTTTTAGTGGAGCAACCATTTTATTAATTATTCTTAGTGTTTTAGTTCTTGCTTTTCTTCATTATTATGTTTTAACGGAAGAGAAAATGACGAAGTGGAGAATTTTTGGACTTGGTATTGTTATTGGTGGAATTGTTGGTAATTTAATTGATCGTATTTTGTATGGTGCGGTAGTTGACTATTTATCTTTTGATATTTTTGGATATGGTTTTCCAGTCTTTAATATTGCTGATATTGGTATTACCGTTGGTTTTGTTATATTAGCTATTAATATTCTTAGGAGGGATGGAAATGAATTTCGAGATACAGGTGACAAGCGAAGTCGAGAAGAGAATTGATTCTTATTTAGCAGATGAACTGAATTTATCTAGAAGTAAAATTCAAAAACTTGTAAAACAGGGACTTGTTACAGTAAATGAGAAAGTAGTATCTAATAATTATGTAGTTAAATTAGGAGATATTATTATAGTTAATGATGATTTAAATTATGAAATTTCTATAGAAGCAGAGGATATACCTCTTGATATTGTTTATGAAGATGATGATTTACTTGTTATTAATAAGGCTAGTGGAATGGTTGTTCATCCTGCTCCTGGACATTACTCTGGTACTTTAGTTAATGCTTTATTATATCGTTTTCAATTGGAAGGTGGAGAAAAATATCGTCCTGGTATTGTTCATCGATTGGATAAAGATACATCTGGGTTAATGTTGGTTGCTAAAAATGAGAAAACTCATGAAGCTTTGTCTATGATGATTGCTAATAAGGAAGTAGAGCGGCATTATCTTGCTATTGTAGATGGAGTGATAAAGCATGATAGTGGTACTATCGATGCTCCTATTGGAAGAGATCCTAACAATCGACAAAAGATGGCAGTTACGGATGTTCATGGTAAAGAGGCAGTTACACATTTTAAAGTATTGGAAACTTTTTTAAACCATACCTTGGTAGAATGTATTTTAGAAACTGGTAGAACTCATCAAATTCGTGTTCATATGGCTTATATTGGTTACCCAGTTACGAATGATCCTATGTATGGTAGAGGTAAGTCTACGGAGTTTGGTCAAATGTTACATTCTAAGAGCATAAAGTTTAAACATCCAAGTACTGGAGAAGAAATGTTTTTTGAAGTGGATCCTCCTGAAGAATTTTTAGAAAAATTACAATTATTGAGAGATAGTAATTAATTTACATATTATTTTAAATAATATGTTTTTTTATGGAAACTTCTACTGATTTCTAATAATACAGTAGGAGGTGATAGTTATCACAAAATTTTATACGTGTCGT
>CALVRR010000006.1 GCA_944358705.1 uncultured Bacilli bacterium | reverse complement strand
TAAAATCTATTTCATTATATCATACTTTTTAACCAAAAGAAAAAGTAGACATTAATCTACTCTATAAATTGTAATTTTTTTCGAATAACTCTTCTTTTTCTATTTTTTATATGCTTATTAATATTTATCTATTATTTCTAAAACGTTAAATTCTTTTACTTGTTCGGAATTAATTCCACACTTTATTGCAGCTTCCACATTTTCTAATCTATCATCTAAAAATAGTATTTCATTTGGTTTTACGTTAGATCTTTTTATTAAAACTTCATAAAATTTTTTGTCCGGTTTATAAGCGTTTATATCAGAAGAGATAATAACATCATCAAATATATTTACAAACTTTTCATTTAAAAAATCTTTTATATAAGAAACGTGATTAGAAGCTACAAATAATTTAACCTCTTTATGCTTATCTTTTATTTTTCTTACATCTACTTTAACATCATAAATTTTCATTATTATTTCTTTAATGATTTTTATAACTTCATCTTTACTTAAATTAGTTAACTTAACAGCTTCACTAATTACTTCTTCATCACTTTTATTCTTTCCAAACAATCTTTCTATTTTATCTTCATTATAATTTAATTCATAATCATTTTCACCTAATAATACACCTACTAAATCAAAAGCTATTACCTTAATCATTTATTATACAATTTCACCTCAATTCCAACAACACCATTTTCTTTTATTTCATCATCACTATAATACATAGACATATCTTTTGGATTAGCCTCTTCGTTTTCATCATAACCTATTGATACCTTGTTATGGTTTTCATATAATTCATCAAAGTCTTTATAAGTATAAATACTAGTTACTTTTGTAATTAATTTTTCATCAGTTGTTATGTTAGTAAATTCTATTAAATCACCAACATTTACTTTTCTTCTTTTTTCATCATACAGCCTAATTTCGATTGTCTTTTTCCATCTTCCGCAGTATGTGCAAATTTTGCACATACTGAATTTTTATTCAATTCTCCATCAGTAAATATGTTTTTTAAATGTTTTGTTATGACTGTTCTATCAACATCAAAAACCTTAGCCATCCCTTTTTGAGTAAGCCATAAAGTTTCATCTCTATATATTGCATCAACTACTATATTTCCATCTTTATCTTTATAAATTAATAAATCATTTTGTTCTTCAAACATATTCATAACCCCTCCCCTCTTTTATATACTAATATTTTACTATTATTTTTGATAAAATCTTTCTTAAGAGTCTAAAAATGATTTGGTATAAATGTGACTCTCCCAGTTAATACTTTCTTTTTGGAAACCTTTTTCTTTATTTGCCATTGTTATTACTTCCTCTTTCAATATTCATTTCAGTATTAATAGTATAAGCAGCGAAATTACTTGACCATTACTGCTTTCATTACAACTTTTCTTCTCCTCATTTTATATTATCAATATTAATTAAGTTATTATTATCATCAAAGACCAACTTAAAGGTTTCACAATAATTAAAATATCCATCTAATAATATTTTTCCATTAAAAAGATATCTTAATTTATCATCCACAATTTCTATATTACACCACTTTTTTAGTAAATAAGAAATAGCGGTAGCATGACTAATAATAACAACCTTTTTATTCTTATTTTCGTCTAATATTTTTGTAATAGCAGAGTACATTCTCTCCCTAACTTGTTTTTGATTTTCTCCATTACCAATTTTATAATTTTCATCTAAAAATTGTTTTCTCTCAAAATTTTCAGGAAGTTCACTCCAAGAAGAAATACCAAACTTTCTTTCACCTAACTCATCAACAATATTGATTTCTAAATTATTTTTTTCCGCAACATATTTTGCAGTTGAAATAGCCCGAATATAATTCGAAGAATATACACAATCAACATCATCAAAAATACAAGATTCAAAACGTGCCTGTGCTATTTTTTCTCCCTCGAAAGATAAAATTTTCTTTTCATTCTGAGTTTGCAAATCATCCTTAGTATATTCATTATTAACTTTTAAAGGTTTAGAATGTCTTATTAAATATATAGTTGTCATTATAAATCACTCTCCATATCTTGATAAGAAAATTATAACATCTTTTGTCTTCCAACAATTCAAATCTACATTTCTTTTCATTAAAATCATACCAAGTATCTCTTATTATGAATTATTTCATCTATAGTTTGATTAATTGTTAATTTATCGGTGTACAATATATACTTTTCATCATAATTATTATTTAAAAAGTCATTAAGTAAAATGAAACACCTATCTTTCATCTGAAATTCTTCTGGTCTTTCTTTATCTCTTTTTAAAATAGTTTCTCTATCTACTAGTAAAACCACAAATTTTAACTCTATATTCTCAAATATATTTTTTAACTCCATAAATTTTTCTTTATTTATAATGTAGTTAAAAACAACATCATACCCTGCGTTTAAATAATTATTAATGGTATCGACACAAACTTTCCAAAAAACATCAAGATGATTACCAGGTTTCCATGCTTGTACATAACCACCTACTACTTGATGATAAAAATTATCTCCCTCTAGCAAAACAGACTTATTTAATCTCTCTGCAATTCCTCTAGAAATGGTGCTCTTACCTACTCCAGAAGGCCCTGTTATAATATATAATTTTGCCATAAAGCATCCTCTCTCTTACACTATTTCTTATACTAATATTTTACCATTATTTATGATAATTTCTTTCCCGTTGAAATCAATCTCATTATATCATACTTTTTAACTAAAAAAAAAGCAGACGAAAATCCACTCTATAAATTATAATTTATATTATTTACAATAATTATCTATATTATTTCTATCATATTTTTGATTTTTTATTACCTCAAACGTTTCATCATCTTTATCTACATTACATCTAACTACATCATAAAATGGTGTATCATAATAAATAATATTTTCACCAGTTACTTTGACTAATGAAAATCTTGGTGCCTGATGAATATTAACAACACCAATATAATCGATCATCATCAATACTGCTACAAATATTAAAAAATAACTAAAGTTACACAGTAATCTCTTTGGATAGGCTAAGCGTTTTGTAAATCTACTAACACCAAGGAAAGAAAGAATTACACCAAAAATAGAATAAATAGATCCCCAACTACTTTCACTAGGAAATATCGCAACAGCAGTAATCGAGATTAAAATACCAAATATTATTAATATTAAACCAATAAAATTATTTCGATTATTAATTTTTTTGTTAGTATAATCTATCGTATGGATTATATTCTCTTCTAATTTTTCTTGATATTCTTTTTCCGTTACTTTTTCACCGCTCATCAAATCATTTAAAGAAATATTAAGTTCATTACACAAAGGCTTAAATAGGGATAAGTCAGGCATATTTCTTCCATTTTCCCAATTACTAATAGATTTTTCAGTTACACCTAACTTTTCTCCGAGCTCAGACTGTGTCATCTTTCTTTTTTTCCGACATTCAGCAATAAACTTTCCAATTTTTTCTTGATCCATAATTTTTCTCCTTTCACATTAATATCATATAATGTAAAAGTCATACCTAACAGGAAACATTCCTAGAGTTTTACAAGTTGTAATCTGTAATTAAACTTCTATTTAATTTTTTGAATTAAAATATGATAATGATAGGATTCTGTCATAAAATTCGATTTTTCATAATACTCAATTTCTTGATGAATATCCATTATTTTAAAATTCTTAAATAACTTTTTAACTAAATAATAATCTGCATAAAAATGTGGTACTTTATATTCCGGTCCTTCTTCCATTCTTAGTCTTGTATTTTCATCAATCAAAGGCCAATCTTCTTGTTTAAATCCCCACGTATCTTTAGAACCTAATGTCAAATAGCATTCTCCATTGTACTTCATTACTCTGTCTAGTTCTTTTATTATCTGCTTCACCCCTTCTGTATCTGTATGAGAAATTACATTTCTGCAATAAATACAATCAAACTGTTCATCATGATAAGGAAGTTGAAGCATATCCCCAACTTTATAATCAAATTTTAAATTTTCTTTTTCGGCCCATTCTCTAGTCCTATTAATAGCATCTGTACTTATGTCAAAACAACTAACATGAAAACCATTTTTTCCAAATAAAATGGAATGTCTACCTAACCCACAACCCAAATCAAGAAAATATTTTTTATTTTGTAATTTCCACCTATTTAACAAATAATAGGATTCTACACTCGGATTTTTCCAAAACTCCTCATTTTCATTTTTAACAATTTTCCAATCCCAACCTTTTGATTCTACCATAATACCTCCTTATAACTTACGCTTTGTTATTTAAATAATTATACCACAAAAATATCAATTCCTTATATAGAACTGACTTATAAATTTATTTCATTCTACAATATAATTTATAAAAATACATTCCTGAAATTATACTTGGTATTAAAATCCATGAAATTATTCCAATAGTTAAGCATATTTCAGCATCAAAAAATATAGCACAAATAAAAGTTAGAATAGAAATTGGAAAAGAGATAATTCCTACAATTTGATGAGCAATTTTCCAAGTAGCTTCATCTCTAACAGTCCATGGCAATCTTAATCCTATATACTTATTATAAGGAAAATTATAAAAGAATGTTCCACTTGCTATAACTAATGAAACTATAATAATAGCAATAATTTCGTTATTATAATTTTCAACATTAAATATATATTGAGATATAATCAAAATAGGTATTACTATAATAAATAAGTAATTAAATATTTTTATTATCTTTATTCTTTTATCATCTTTACTTATATTAGTTAACTTATAAATATTTGCAGTAAAAAATGCTAATGCTATGATAACAACAATACCTATAATACTCATTCCTATTATATTACTCATTATTGTAGGAATAACCAAGCAAAATACTAACAATATTAGACACAAAACTAATAAAATATAACTCGTTTTATTTTTATAATTAATTTCTCTTCTGCAACCGGAAAATAATTCATCCTTTGTAATTTTAAATATTCTACATATATCATTATATAGTGAAGCATCAGGCAAACAAATCCCATTTTCCCATTTAGAGATAGCCTTATAACTAACACCCAACATATTTCCCAATTCTGCTTGCGTTAATTTATTTTCTGTTCTAAGTTCTGCAATAAATTTCCCTATCTTTTTTTGATCCATAAAATTATCTCCTTTTTTCAAAGAAAATATACCATTGAACTGATAATATTTATACCCCTTAAAAGTAGAATTAATAGTTTTTTATTCTGTAGTTCCTCTAAAAATTATATTCTTACCCACTACTATTTTCCCTCTTGATACCATTATTTACGACAGTAACTTTTTCATTTCATTATATCATAATTTATATAGGAAAGAAAAAGTAGATAGAAATCCACTTTATAAATGATAAGAAAAAATAAAATATCGATAGTAACCAAGAGGAATTATCGAAAAAATAGATAGAATAGTTTTATCATATAATCCAATCAGATAAAGTATGTTTTTTATCATTACTCCATTCAAAACTTTTTCTATTTTTTACAGAACAATTTTTACAAAGATAACATGCCTCACATAACTTATAAAAAATATCCCAACCATTTTTTAAAGTATGAATATCGATACCACCATACCTATTATATAATTTAGTATGAAATTTATAATCTAAATTTTTTACTAATGCAGAGCTTGGACATTTCCATAAAAAACCATCTCTTAGATAATGAATATTCGTAGAAATACAATTTTCATTATTATAATTCTCATCATTATCTGATTCTAAAGTTAATCTCTTATAAAACACCTCTTTTTTACCTCCACCAGCAACATAATAATTAACGTTTGACTCTTTGAATTTAGAAATTATTTTATCTAATATTTTCTCAGTTACAGGATAAATAGACAAATGAATGGTTACATTAATTTTAGATAATTCATCAAAAAAATATTTTGGCATTTTTGGAACAAGTAATCCGTTGGTGAGTACTCTGATATCAGACAAAGGAAAATACTTTCTAGCAATTTTTGCAAATTCTAGTGTCCTCTCTATATTTAGCAAAGGTTCTCCTCCCTGTATACCAATAATACATATATTTTCAAACAAATTATGTAATTGAATCATATCATTTAAAAAACTATCACAACTTGGTTCTTTATCATAACAATCAATCGGCGTCATGTTATTGCAACCATTACAATTTAAATTACATCGATCAACCGAATGTGCCTCCACCCTAAATAAGAACGGTTTATCAAAAGATGGCCTATATACATATTGACTAGAAAAAGTATCCTTATAATCTTTAAAAAAATCCTTCTTCTGTTCAATAATAATTGGATAGGGAATAAATATATTTTTTATTCCCCTCTTATATAATTTCAAACAATCATTTTGAACAAATCCAACTTGTTTTGTAACAATAAACACACCATCCACGAAAGAAGACTTATTTTCTAAAAAATAAGTAAAAGAATATTGAATCATACCATTATCTAATACTTCTACATCCTTAGTGAAAGGATTTCTATCAATAAGCATAGTAATTACAAATCCCGTATCTTTATGTTGACTAAATAAATCTATAACATATTCATAATTTTCATTAATAAGTAGACCTATTTTCATAAGTTACCCCTCAAAGTTATCTCTTAAATCATATCTATTTACAGAAGAATCACACATTTTTAATCTTCCCTGTTTTAAAATATTGCTGACAGTATCATAATCTTGTGTAAAATCTATTTTTTCAGTAATATGTCTTTTTGGGCAGATCATCAAATCTCCATTAGAGTCTATTGGTGTAAATAAATTAGCACAACCTCCACAAGCACATACTTCATCACATAAAAGTAAAACAAATTCAGACTCATCTTCCTTTTTAATATATGCTTCCACTTTTCCTCGATATGGCCACACATCATAATGCCATGCTTTTTTTATCCATCGGTCTTGAATTTCCCAAAAAATCTCTGGCTCCTTTTGATTCGTTTTAAAATCTTCAGAAATATTATCTTTCTCATTTAACCCTCTCGGATTTAAATCATTTAATTTAATAACCTTTAAACATTCTGCTCCCATATCAATAGCAAACTTAATCATGTCATCAATATCTTTATAATTATATCTAGTTAATACCGTATTTAATTCCAAAACCGTTTTAGTAGCAGCATACTTCATTAATTCTAATACTTTTTCCACATTGTTTTTAGTGGTATAAATATTAGGTTTCGTTTGTTCTGCATAAAAAGAATCAATCCCTACTTTTATTTGAACATTCTTTTCACTAAGGATATCAATCAATTCTTTAGTTAACAAGGTAGCATTAGTATTTAAATGTATTTGATCACATACTAATTTACATTCATCTATTATCTCTAATAAATTAGGATGAAGTAATGGTTCTCCACCAGTAATATTTATAACTTCAATATACACATCATTATCTTTAAACCATTTAATCATACTCTTGATATAATCCATAGAAATAAATTGCTTCTTATTACATATTGGCTGTCCTTCATTATGACAATAAAAACAACTTAAATTACATTGATTAGTAATAGCAATTCTCAATTTATTATTTATTAACACATTCTTTTTCATAATCCACCTCTAAAATTTATACTATCGTGATTCCCTGATTATCTATTTCAAAATAATCAACTTTATATTTGGAATCAATATCTTTTATATTCTTACTTATAAAATATATTTTTGCAGTACTTGAGATTATACCAGCAATTCCCTTTAGGGAAAGCCTACTCATAATAGAAAGCATCTCTTCACCACACAAATAATTTTTACATCTTAATATTCTAGTAGAACCTTTCAAGATTTTTAAATTATTCGTTTGCAAACTTTTTGTATTATCCTTATTTAAATCCGGAATTATTATATTGTAAAAAAGTTTTCTTATATCCTGTATATTCATTGGAATAAATTGCTTCTTCTTCTCTTTTAATTCTTCGATATTGGTATTTTTAATTTCATCTTTAAAAGAAATAAGACCTAATTTATAATCAGTTGTAAATTTGTAATTATAAATAAATTTCAAATCATCAATGATATTCATACCACCATGAAAAGCACAATGTTGAGATATCATACAAGTAGAATCATTTTTTGAAATCTTTCCATGATTTAATTCGGCATAAGAATCAAATAAAAATTTCAATATCTCTTCTTCCGTAAATCTATCATCTAACAATTTATTAAGGGCAAAATATAACGCACATGCAATATTAGAATTAAAAGCATAACCAACATGATTTTTAAATCTATCATCCAATTCTAAAATTATATTTACTTTAAAATTAATACCTGATATTTTTCTAAACTCTTCTAAATAATACTTAATTAATAAACAAACATTATCTTCTACGCTTTTAACTTTTATAGCATCTTTATCTGATTTATAAATGGATAGAAAATTATTCATTTTTATGGCAACGCCATACCCACCCTTCACAAGTTTATCTGGATAGGTAAATAAATTCATACTAATACGAGCCGGAAATTTTACTTTTATACTATTCATAGAAATCACCTTTATATTTGATGTTTTTTATAATATCTTCCTTATTTTTAATATCAAATATTTGACATGCAAATTTATAACAATGGGAATTAGGTTTTAACTTACCCTGAACACTACAAACAACAATAACATTTTCTAATATCATTCCCGTAAGATCATCCCTGGAAGTATAAGGAAAACTTAAATCTGTAATTTTTAAATGATAAATGTTACCATGATATTTAAATTCCATATATTGTATACATTCTTCCGTAGAATCTAATTTAGTTTTAATAACAGCATTTTTTACATTTATCATCATTAACGTCTTAGTTAAATATGCTAAATTTTTCTCCTTAACATAATATTTACCATCATCAAATAACAAATCATCATTATCTATTCCATACTGACAAAATATCTCATACTCCGTTTTTTTACCAATAACTTTAATATTTTTTACAATAACATTTTCTCTACTCCATCGGATTGGTACATATCTAACAACATCAAACTCAATAACATCTAGAATATGAACTTTACTCATTAATTCTCTAGAAATTGCATCTCCTTCATCATTAGATACAATTCTTATCCACCTACCATTATTTAAATCATATCCAGACAAACATATTCCATCTCCTTTAGACGACATAGTTAAAACACACATTTGCATTTTGAATTCACCTCATTTTCAATATAACTATTTACTATATTGAGTACACTAGTATTTAATTTAATTGACTTTTTTACAAAAAATAATGTCTTATCATAAATGAAATACAAGCGTTTATAAACATATGGTTCTGAATAATTATCCCCTTCACAATCAAGATCAATTACCCCACCACAATTGGCAAGTATATCTGGAATATAAATTAACTTACGACGATAAAGTATAGAATCAATCTTCTCCTGAACTAATGGATTATTAGCACCACTAACTATAATTCTAGCTTTGATTTTATCGACATTATTATAATTAATAACACCTCCTAAAGCACAAGGACAAAGGATATCTACATCAGAAAGCACAGCATCTTCCACCAATGTAAACTCAATCTCCTTACTTAATTTATCAATTTTATTTTTATCAACTTCAGATATAAAAAGAATACAATCTTCCTTATATAGTAATTGCGCTAAAGGATATCCAACTTTTCCTATTCCCTGAATAGCTATCTTTAATCCAGCTAAGGATTCCTTATGAAGCACCTCTTTTACCACGGCTTTGATTGCTAGATATACCCCATAAGAAGTAGCCGGAATTTGATACCCATGAATCCTATAACCTCTAGCATATTTCGTGTATTGACGCATATATTCCATATCTCTAACACTAGTATTTACATCATCTGCAGTTTGGTATTTCCCATCAAGGTAATTCAAAAATTCACTAAAAACTTTAAACATTTCATCCCTTTCCAATGAGGAATAATAAATAAATGATTTTCCTCCATCATATTTTAACCCTGCAATTATATTTTTTCTTGTCATAGCTTTTGCTAAAGAACAAACATCATAAATAGCCTCATTCCTCGGAGTATAATTAAGAAATCTACACCCTCCTATAGAAGTTCCATATCTCGTATCATCAATAGCAATAAGTATTTTTAAACACGGTGAATCATATTCATAAAGATATTTTACACTATTATGGTTTTTATATGGATAATTTTCATAACACTTAACATACTTTTTATCAAACATAATAGCACCTCCTTCAATATAATTGTATATTCTTTATAAATATAAATAAAATATATTATTTTTATCATATCCATAAATTTAATTTATGAATGTGTTATAATAAATATGGGCGGTGATAAAATGTTAGATAATATTAATTTAAATTTATTAAAATATTTTTATGAAGTAGTAAATACCAAAAATATAACGAAGGCAAGTGAAAACTTATGTGTATCACAACCGGCCATAACCAAAGCAATAAAGGACTTAGAAAATGAACTGAATGTAAAATTACTTTTAAGAAGTAAAAAAGGAGTAACTCCAACAACAGAAGGAGAAATCCTATATGAACATATTAAAGATATGTTTAATAATTTAAAAAGAACTTTCAATACAATAGAAAACACCAAAACCAGCGGTGGAAATTTATATATAGGAGCAACAACTACAAATTTTTTAGAATTTATAAAAAAAGCATTAAATGAGTTTAAACTAAAATACCCTAATATCCATATTGATATTACTTTAGAAACAATAGATGTATTAGAAGAAAAAGCGAAAGTAGGAAAACTAGATATACTAATTAAAAATGATTACGAAAATTTTAATAATTTCTCATATATAAAATCTTTTGTAATTAAAGATAAATTTATAGCATCTAAAAAATATTTTAGTAATTTAATAGACAAAAAATTATCTTTAAATGATATCCTAAATCAACCATTAGTTTTATTAAGTAATATAACACATGGAAGAAGAAACTTTGACACATTTCTAAAACAGAATAATAAAAAAGTAATACCCACATATGAATTTAATAGTTACAGTTTGTGCAGAGAATTAATAAAATGTGGTTATGGAATTGGCATCGGCAACCCTATCCACTATAACAATAAAGATTTTGTTATTCTTAATACGGACTTTGATTTACCAACTAGAACATTTCACATAGGATATAATAAAGATTCCAAAAATGATTTAATACAAGAATTCATAAAGCTTTTATAACTTTTTAAACAAAAAAAGTAGATAAAAATCTACTCTATAAATTATATTCATCATACAAAATTTATAAGAAAGTATATATTACCAAATAATTATTATTTTAATAATATTCCCAATTTCAAAGTTTCTAATAAGATAAATAATCAATACATACTCAATCGATAGATACTTCTAATATTTCTAAATTGTTAATAGGATTTATTTCTAATCCAAGTGCCACTTGTACAGCATAAATAATGCCTGCATGTGTAACAACAAGAACTTTTTTATCACCATAATTTTCTTTTAAAAAATCTATAAAATCCTTAACTCTTGTTGTAATCTCGTAAGTAGATTCTCCATTAGGAGGAGTAGACATTATATTATTAAGTAAAAATTTCTTCTCATCAGAGGTTGGCGTATCTTCCCAATCACCAAGACTTCTCTCAATAATTCTATCATCACAAATTATTTTTAAATTTGGAGCTAAAATTTGTGCGGTTTGTAAAGTCCTTTTTAATGGAGAGCAAAAACAGATATCATACTTAGCAGCATCAAACACTTTGGCTTTTTCATATGTTTGTTTTAAACCATCATCACTCAAATTACAATCAATTCTTCCCTGCAATAATCCAATTCTATTATATTCACTTTCTGCATGTCTTAATAAATACAATTTCATTATATTTTTCTCCAATCGTTCATATACTTTTAATTTGTTATTTTAAAATACAACCTAGTTTTACATTTTATTATTTTTCTTTTAATATCATACCATATCCCAAATCTGCATCAATTCTCTTAATAAAACCAAACTTTTCATAAAATTTTTCCTTATTTTTAGATGCTCCTAAATATACTCGTATATTAGGGTTTTCTTGTTTTAATTCTTTAATTTTCTCCAGTAACTTATTCATAATCATCGTACCAATCTCTTTTCTCTGATATTCTGGCATAACCATAACATCATGTATATACATAAAACAGATAGTATCTCCAATTAATCTTCCAAATCCAACTATTTTATCATCATCATAAACACTAATAGAATAAAATGTATTTTCTAAAGCTCTCTTAAAAATATTATTACGATAGCCCCCAACCAACAGAATCATATAACAAATTAAATTCTTCAACACTTATATGTTTTTTTTTTATATGTATCATAATATTCTCCTTTTAAATTCCTCAACACTGATATGGTTTTCTTTTATATGTATCATAACATTCTCCTTTCATAAACACTCATTTTATTTATCACTTTCCATTTACAGTACCTTGTACTTTTCTTAAGATATTACTAATTTTACATTTTCTCCTACTTTTCAATTAACTATATTTTCTATGAAATTCATCTTATTCCACTCTAGAAATAACATCTTGAAAATGAAAAAAAGTCGCATCTGTCATATTATATTTTTGCATTAATTTTTTCATATCTTCCAAAGAAACGATAAGAACTTCTTCGACTTCATTCTTGTAATCTTTCGCATTTTTGAAATTACAAATAATGTCTTCCCATTTATCAGCGATTTCTGCATTAATAATAAAAATAGGTTGCAACTTTGATTTAGATATAACAATATATTCAATTTGACTACAGATTGTATAAAAAATCCCTAATTCTTCCCTCAATTCTCTTTTAGCACATGCTAGAACTGGATTATCACAGTTATAATCATTCTGATCAAGTGCTCCCGTAACTGTTACACTCAACATTCCAGCTCCAACAGCAAGATTTTTAGTTCTCAAAACCAAGGCGTATTTTCCATCCCTATCCTTAACCAACACACTAACCGCCATAGTATTAGCAAGTTTATGATTATTTAAAACTTCTTCAAAACTTCCAATTCCTTCATTTTCTATTTGCATTAAGATTGTACTAATTTTATTTTCCATAGTGTTATTATTTTGCAATTGCTGTATTTTATTTGCATACTTATGATACAACATATTTGAACTTAAAGAATCAAAATAATGAAGTTTAGATATGCTAAAAATAAATACATCCTTCTTTTCCATAATATTATTAAGTCTAACAACAACACCATTATATAAATTATCTACATTCTTAACAGAATAATGAATAATTTCTTCTTTTTCTATTTCAGATAAATCTAAGTTAAAGCCAGACGGTTGCCATCTAACAAACTGACATGGCTTGCTAATTTTTTTTACAAACACATTAGTATTCATCAGCTATTTCTCCTAAAAAACATATTAAATAATAAAAATTTCTTAATCACCTATAGACTTTTTCATTTTACTATAATATTCAACTCCAGAATATGTACCATCTTGATTTAATCTTCTATTTGCAATATAACCATCTTTTTTAAATCCCGCTTTCAACATAACTTTTGATGATTGTTTATTTAATTCATTACAAGAACATTCCACTAAATAATAACATCTATCATTTAACAAATAATCAGAAATTGCATTTAAAGCTTCAGCGGCATATCCATTTCCCCAGTAATCATACCTTATGGTATATCCCACATTACAATAATTATGTTTTTTCACCACAGTATTAACATCAATGTTACCAACCACAACACCATCAGATTTTCTTTCAATTACCCATTTCTCATAATTAGAATCATCTGCTTCCTTTATCCACTGTTTTATACATTCTAATTCCTCTTCTTTCGTTTTCTTAGGAAATTTAATATATTTAGAAAGTCTCTCATCCGTAATAATTTCATATATAGCATCAACATCACTTTCTCTATATCTTCTTAAAAGTAATCTTTCAGTTTCTATTTCCGGACTAAGCATATTTTATCATTCCCTTCTATCCATTTTGATTCATACTATACATTCCTTTTCCATAATACAAAGTTCTTAATTTATCCAATCCTAAAGTATCATAATGAAAATGAAATCCATACGAATTAAGATCATCAATCAACTTTTTTCTTTATATATCGAAATCAAAATCATAATAATCTTGATTATCATAATATTTAAAATATTTATCTAATTTTAATCTAACTTCAACAACTAACATAGAATTTACCTCATGTATAACTATTTTTTATCTTCAAAACTTACAAGAATACCATTTTATAAATATTTAATAAAAGCCTTACTTTTATTTTGAGCATATCCCATTTTTTCATAAAAAGCATGGGCATCCTTACGATACATCTCAGAAGTAAAATAAATAAGTTCGCAATGGTTTTCTCTAGCAATTTCTTCAATAGTCTGAAACAACTTAGTTGCAACCCCTTTTCTTCTATAATCTGGATGTGTACCAACATACCATAAAGTCATAAATGGATGCTTACCATCAAACAAATTATATCCTATAATACAAGAAGTATAACCTACTATTTTTCCATCAACTTTCGCTACTAAATATCGATAAGTATCTTTCATACCACTATATTTTTTATATAAATCCTTAATTTCTTGTAAATCACGATTCTCATTAAAAATATCCATGTTCAATTTATAGCATTCTTCAATATCTTCATATTTTAAGTCTTCTATTTTTATATCCATAAAATCCACTCTCCAATCTAAATGTAAAATTCAATTTATAATCTATTTATCCAAATTCTAACATAATCAAAAATCACTTGTTTTTCTTTCGTATCTCCCATTAAATTAAAAGTTTTTTGAATTAAATTTTCTCTTTTTATAATTTCATAACTAGGAGGACATTTTATAAATGACGTTACCCATCCCATCGCAGCTGCTCTAAGTTCATCTATAGTATCCATATCCTTCTTACTAATCACTTGATTATTTAATATAGATTCAACTACTTTTTTAGAAATAAAATTTTTATTTTCTTTATTCGAATAAAAAACTGCCTGATCTTTTTCTGATAATTTAGGAATAATATTCACCATAGAATACATCCAATCTATTTTATCAGCATCTCTAACAATAGATACATAGTCATATAATTTCTTAGGTAAATCAGAAGGAAGTTCCTTATAATCATGTAACCTAATAATTTCTAAAATCATCCTCTTCTCATCGCTAGATAAATCATCTAATATTTTTTCTTGTTCCAAAACTTGAATTCCTAATAAAGAATGATCGCAAATCTTACTATCTTTATAAGTATTATATTGAAAAAACTGAGGAAGTCTTCCGATATCATGAAATAAAGAAGCAATACCAACAAGACGAATTTCTTCCTCATTTAATTCTAACTTTCGAGCAACCTCAACGGCAATCTTATAAACTCTTTTACTATGCTCTATTTTTCTATGAATATGTAACTTCTGAAACTGGTCTTTAGCAATTTCCATATAATAATCATTATATTTGTTAAAAAAATCAAAATATTTATCCATACTCCACCTCTTATTCTAATTACGCTTATTAATAAATTTTCTATATTGTATATTATCATGATAAGAATTACCATCCAAAATAGAAACTACAGGAACAGAACAATGATACTTCTCTAACAAATCAATAATAGAAGAAAGTTCATAACAAGCAAAACCATTTTGATAAAATTGAGAAAATCTATCTTCTTCTACCGAATGAAAAAACGGATACAACTCTCCTCCATCAAAAACAGATATTCCTACCATATATTTTAAAGGAATCTCTCTAGGTACCTGTCTTTCTAAGTAAATTCCACCTTCATATATTTTTAAATCTTTCTCAATAGACGAGTCTAATACAATAGAAAATTGCTGCAACACAAAATCTTGAAAAGCATCTTCAAAATAACTAGGATTACATTCTTCCTTATACTGCTTATCATAATCTGTCCCACTATTTTGATATCTAGAAATAGAAACAAACAAATCTCCATTAATAGAAGCATTGGAATGAAAATTACCACTACCATACCGAGAAATAATTTTTTCTTTACATAAAATTGCCCCAGACTCTAAAATACGAGAAAGTTTATCTAATCGCATCTCTATATTTTCCAAAGTATCATCATAGGAACTACCATAAGAATGAATGCTATGAAAATATTTATCATGTAATTCCATTTCCTTTCCCCCTTATTTCAATAAAACAATAACAAATCAATCCAAATAATCAATAATCTCTCTCATATCATGAATAACATAATCTACATGTTTGTCAAGTCCTCCTTTAGGATCAATCGCAAACTTAACATCCGCAAGCGACAACATGGAAATATCAACCGCAGAATCTCCTACCCCATATACTTTCTTTTCTTCCTCATCATACTGATGAATAACATCCAAACAAGCTTCATATTTAAAATCATGACTACGAAAACTAGATTCTGAAATACCAAGAATCTTATCTCCATCCATATCAGGTTTACTACCAAATACATAAGTGATATTCAACAACTCCTGATAATATCTTAACACTGGTTCAATATTTCCAGAAGAAACTACGGTAATATATCCCTTATCATTAAGCGTTTTAAATAACTCCACTACTCCATCTCTTAAATAATTATTCTCATCTAATTTATCTTTCATTTGTTGATAAGTAACTCCCTGTAAAAAATTAATCCTAGTACATAAAGGTCCATACCCTTGAACAAATCCATGAAGTACTTTATTTTTAAGTTCAATAGACTCTTCTTTCTTACCAACAATATCACACATAACATCCAAAATATCCTCTGTAACTAAAGTACCATCAAAATCAAATAAAAATATTTTAGTCATAAAATCACCTCCAACATATAATATTAAATTCTTATATAAGACAAATTAACTAACTGCTTATCATCAAACTCTAATTTCATAATAGAAGGAGATTCCATAATATCATCTAAAATTAACGTTTTTCCCCGAAAACAAATAGTTAACTTCTTTCTAATTTTAGCATCCACTAACTCACAATACTGCAATAAATAAAACAAAATACAAGCATTATGACATACAATAGCTATCCTCTTATTCTTATAAATATCTAAGAATTCTTCTATTTTTTTAGTCATTCTGTTGCATACATCAACCTGCGACTCTCCATCTTCATTTTTTAATTTACAATCAATAAACTGCCTTATCCAAAACTCCTCTTTTTCTACATCATTCTTAAAAGTACCATAATGTCTTTCATCAAACGAAGAAGAAATATTAACTGGAATTAAATTACGACTTCCTATATATTTTGCTGTTTGTATTGCTCTTACATAGTTACTAGACCATAATACATCTATATTTTGTAACTCTTGATGCATAGATAAAATTCTGGCTTTCTCTTCTCCTTCACAACTTAAAACTTGTTTTTCATTTTTTACTTGAGAAGAATCATCAGAATCAAATACACCATAATTTTTTTCTTTTATAGAATGTCTAATTAAATATACTGTTGTCATAAATCAACTCCTATTTTTTATTAAAATTTATCATATAAATAAGTTGTTAAACTTATTAAATCATCAAAATGATCTACATATTTATTTTTTAATTTTCCTAATACCTTATAAGCATAATCTACATCACTTTGAGTAACTTCACCTTTATGAAGAGCCTCAGCCAACTCATCTTCATCAAGAACTATACTTTTCCCATCAGGCATAATAACCATATCTAAATACAAATCATCTTCATAACAAATATCATTATCTATTCCAATTTCTTTTGCTATATCAAAATACCATTCTATTAATTTTTTATCACTATCAAACATAATAGTAATAACATACCTTGCATCATCAGGATAAACTTGTAACCATTCATAACCTATATTTTTAATACAGACATCACTAACCCCATTATTAACAATAAGAGCTTCCCCAGATTTAAACTTACTATAATAAACATATCCCTTAAAAATATCATCTTCAAATCTTTTTACCAAATAATTATCATCAACTTGATTAGCATATCTTCTTCTCATAAAACACACCTCTAAAATTACTCAAATTTCATTAGTTCCTTTAAATCTTCTTTAATAATTTCTTATCAAGCTCTATTTCAAAAGGTGTTTTTCTACTAATAACAGGAACAGTTTTTATTATTGATAGCATAAAGTATCACCTCAAAACATCCAATCTCACTACATATAATTTTATTTTTCTACAGTTTAAATTTTTTCTATGATAACATCACCATCTCGAACAACTTGAAAACGAATATCGTTTTTCTTACAATCTTCCACTAAGTTATGAATTAATTCTACTTTACGATAGTTGGATTGATAATGTGGGATGAATAAATAATCAATCAAAGAAAGTCCCTCATAGAAAAAATCTTCCTTCGAGTAATAAAAAACTTCATCATCAATTCCGCGAAATCCACTCAAATCTTTAGATAAAATTACACTTCCCGCACTATACCCGATATATAAATAATCAGAAGAGGAAATTCCTTTTAAAAATTGATCGAAGCCACTATACTTCATAGCCTGTCTTAATAAAAACACATTACCACCCATAACACAAAAAGCATGACATTGTGTAAAGTCTGCTCTTAATTTTTCAGGACAATCAAAATAATTTTTTAAATCACAAATAGAAACATCAAATCCTACTTCTTCTAATAATTTTTTATCCTCCGATACATTCTTATCAATAACATCTTGGCCTTTAGCATCTAAGGCATTGAAAATTAATATTATTTTATTATCATGCTCTTTTATCCACTTTTTTAAAACATCTACACGATTTCCTAACTTTTGTGATGATAAATATAATAGCATATTCTACCTCCTAGAAATTACTTTTTGTAATCTTTCTTTATAACGAATCGGCTCTACTCTTTGAATAATACCATCAGAAGATACCGTAACTTCTGGAATATAAACTCCTGTTTTTAACTCAATATAATCAGCAATCAATCTCCGATGACAAAACTCCTCTATATTTTCATGGCACAATAAAATTATTTGATTTCCAAATTTTTGCTGTAAAGTATTCAACAACACTAACACATCTAACTCTTTTAATCTGGTTTCATAATAACTTTCAATATATTGATTTTCTATCTGTTTACGCATAGTCATATACTCTTGTATTTGTAAAGCATTCTCCCTTAAAGAAAGTAATTCTTCATACTTCTCAGCATAAGGTATATAAGTGGCTAATCTAGGAGCTAGTTTTTTATAAGCAGGGCCATAATATTCCCAGGCATTACCAGCATCTCCAGTAATAAAAACCGTATTGCCAGACAAAACAGTAGAATAACTTCCAATACCTAGAATAATTTTAGAAACATCTATATTTATATTCCCCCTAACAATCATCATACGAACTCTATTAACACTCTAACCATATTTTTGAATAATATAATTTCCCCAAGTTTCATTACTATTTGAAGTTCTTCTAGCAAGAGGTTCATTTTCAAAATAATCAATGAGTCTAACCGATTTCCCAGTTTTTTCTAAAAGTTGAATCATTTCTTTCTTAGTTAGAAAGCGATAATATTTACCTTCTTTAATCATATACCCTTCTCCAACTTTAAAAGAAGTATAAATAATCCCACCAACTTTTAAAGCATCAATCATTTTATTAAAGACTTCTAATAAATGATCATCTTCTACATGCAATATAGAAGAACAAGCCCAAATGCAATCATAAGTATTTACTTCATTAAGATCCAAAAAATCCATACAAATTACTTTTCTATTAAGATACTTACTAGCTAATTTACACATTTCAATAGAACCATCACAAGGTTTTACAAAATATCCCCTATCCATAAAATATTTGCTATCTCTTCCAGATCCACAGCCAAAATCCAAAATATAAGAATGTTTAGGTAAAAACATAAAAACTTTTTGATAAATTCGCTCAAAATCTGCAAAAACAGTTTGATTATAAAATTCTTTTGCATTACTATTATAATAATTTAAAGTATCATAAGCTTTTTTCATATTATACTCCCATTAACTAAAACGATTATAACACAAAAAAAGAGGTTAACCAAATATCAAACGAAAGATAGAATCAAAATTATAATTCACAAAAAACAAAAAAACATACTTAAAAGCATGTTTCATATACTATTTTTTATTTCCAAATCTAGAAAACGGAAAAATTGTTAAACTCGTTTTACCAAGAATCTGATCTCGAGAAACAGTACCGAAACTTCTACTATCCGTAGAATTAGTACGATTATCTCCCATAACAAAATAATTTTCCTCATCAATTATTGCAAAAAAATCATTTGTTTTTTTATGTTTAAAATCTTCTTTTACATATTTACCATTAACATAAAGTTTTCCATCGACATATTTAATTTTTTCTCCAGGCAGACCAATAACTCGTTTAATAAGATATTCATCTTCACGGTGGATAACAACAATATCAAAGCGCTGAATATCACTAAATCGATAACTAACCTCATCTAATAACATAATATCTCCATCATGCAAAGTAGAATCCATAGACTCCCCATTCACACGAATAGGAGAAACAATAAAAACCTTAATAAAAATTACTACAAGGATAATAATAAAATAAGGTAAAAGTTCACGAAAATAATTCTTCTTTTTATTCTTTTCTATCTCTTCCATAAGACACCTATAACAAAAAAATAAGGCTTGGCCTTATTTTTATTGTTGTCCTCTTTCTTTAATACGGTATCCGCCAACCATACCTCTTAGGAATGTAAGTTTCGCACGTCTTACTTTACCTTTACGTACAACTGTAATACCAGCAACTTTTGGTGAATGAATTGGGAAAGTTCTTTCAACTCCAACTCCACTACTCACCTTACGAACTGTAAATGTTTCTGAAACACTACCACCACGACGAGCAACTACTACACCTTCGAAAGCTTGGATACGTTCTCTTTTTCCTTCGATAATCTTAACATCAACTCTTACCGTATCTCCAACACGAAATTCTGGAACGTTTGGATTTAATTGTTTTTTGTTAATCTTGTCAATAACATTCATATAAGTTCTCCTCTCTAAATATATATTTCACAAATGATCATATTCAAAGTTAAACAGCGGATCATCGCTTAGACGTTTACAATTATAACACAACAAAATATAAATTGCAAATGAATTTTAAGTTTTATTGCATAGTTTTAGAAAAACTCTCAAATTGAAAACGATAAATATAATCTTTTAAAACATCGAAAGGAAACTCCCTTAACATAATTTATCTTATTTAATAAACATCGCATCTCCAAAGGAAAAGAAACGATATTTTTCTTTCACAGCCACCTTATAAGCGTGTAAAATATTTTCTTTTCCAGCAAGAGCAGAAACCAACATAACTAATGTAGATTTAGGTAAATGAAAATTAGTAATTAAACAATCAATAGCCTTAAACTGATAACCTGGATAAATAAAAATATCCGTCCATCCACTACATTCACGAAATTCATGATATAAACTCATAATCGTTTCCAAAGTCCTAGTACTAGTAGTACCAACACTAATAATTCTTTTTCCATTTTTTTTCGTTTCAGTTAATAACTCAGCTACTTCCTTAGTCATTTGATAAAATTCACTATGCATTTCATGTTCTTCTACTTTATCAACACTAACAGGTCGAAAAGTACCAAGTCCAACATGAAGAGTAATATAAGCAATATGAACCCCTTTATCCTCTATTTTCTTTAACAATTCTTTCGTAAAATGAAGACCAGCGGTAGGTGCTGCTGCACTACCAACTTCTCTTGCATAAACCGTTTGATATCTAGATTGATCTTCTAACTGCTCATGAATATAAGGAGGAAGTGGCATAGTTCCTAACTCTTCTAACACCTCTAAAAAAATTCCTTCATAAGAAAATGTAAAATGACGGATTCCTTCTTCTCCAACAAAAACACAAGTAGCTTTTAACTTTCCATCCCCAAATGAAACAACGGTACCTTCTTTAATACGGCGAGCTGGTTTCACTAAACACTCCCAGGTATCTCCTTCCGTATTTTTTAAAAGCAACACTTCAATCGCTGCCTTCGTATCTACTTTCTCTCCATAAAGTCTAGCAGGAAGTACTTTGGTATCATTTAACACTAACGTATCCCCTGGTTCTAAATAAGAAAGAATATCTTTAAAATGTTTATGAGAAATTTCTCCCGTTTCTTTATCAAGAACCATAAGTCTAGATTCATCCCTCTTCTTTAAGGGTGTTTGCGCAATTAACTCTTCTGGCAAATCATAATTAAATTCCTCGACCGTCACAAAACTCAACCTCCTCTAATACTTTATCCTCTAATTGAAAAGATTTTTGAATTAAATCACTTAAAGAACTAGATTGCAATTGCTGCAATAATTCCTCAGACTTTTCTCCTTTACCAAGAGAATAGTCATACCACTTCATTAACTCATCTCTCTTCGTAAAATCCGCCGTTTTCCCTTCGACTAAAGATAATACAGATTTTGGAAAACATTCGATATTTTTAGAATACTCCTCCACGGGATCTAGAAAAGAATACTTTGCTAAAATAGAAAGTTCTCCATTAGAAAGATTCGAAATTCTATCATAAAACATATGATAATAAGTGGCAGCTGTTAAAACAGTAATTAATTTTTGAAAAGTAAAACCATAAAATCCATAAGAAGAAAACTGTTGATCTACATAATGTACAAATGGTAAAAATTTTTCTTCTTTACTAGGATTCATACAAGCCAAAGACTGATAATGTTGTTCCAACAACTCTGGATGAAAAGAAACCAACTTATCAGCATGCAAATGCACAACTTCACGAACATCTCCCATATTTTCTACTTTATCAAAAATAAATTGCTTCATACTACTTCACCAAACCTACTGTTTTTCTATTCCTAAAATTTGATATGCCTTATCGGTAGCTATTCTACCACGACTGGTCCTTTTTAACAACCCAGTTTGTAATAAATATGGTTCATAAACATCTTCAATCGTAGTAACTTCTTCTCCGATAGAACTACTAAGAGCTTCAATTCCAACAGGACCTCCATTAAATTTCTCTATAATCGCAAGTAACAATTCTCTATCCGTATTATCTAGTCCCATCTTATCAACTTTCAAACGTTCCAAAGCTTCTTCAGTAATCTCTAAATTAACTACGCCATTCCCCTTAACCAACGCAAAATCACGAACTCGCTTAAACAAACGGTTAGCAATACGTGGTGTTCCTCTACTTCTTTTAGCCAATTCACAAGCGGCATCCTCTTCAATTTCTACATTTAACACTCTTGCTGTACGTTTAATGATATCAGTAAGTTCATCTACCGTATAAAATTGTAACTTAGAAGTAATACCAAATCGATCACGAAGTGGTGCAGACAAATCTCCAGCACGAGTCGTTGCTCCAACCAAAGTAAAAGGAGGTAAATCAATCTTAATATTACGACTATTTCCCTCGCTACCAACAATGATATCCAAAGAAAAATCTTCCATAGCAGGATAAAGAATTTCTTCAATATACCTAGGCATACGATGAATTTCATCAATAAATAAAACATCTCCAGGTTCCAAAGAAGAAAGAATCGCAGCCAAATCTCCACTCTTCTCAATACTTGGTCCACTAGCTGTTTTAATATTAGTTCCTAATTCATGAGCAATAATAAAAGCAAGGGTAGTTTTACCTAATCCTGGAGGACCATAAAGTAAAACATGATCCAAAGGTTCATTTCTCATTTTTGCAGCTTCTACAAAAACCTGAATATTCTCCTTTACATCTTCCTGTCCAATATATTCATCAATACTCTCAGGACGAATGGTATTATCCATCAACTGATCATCCTCTAAATGATAATTTGTAATAACACTCTCATCTTGCACGATACTTCTCTCCTTTCGAATATTTAATCCTATAGACATGCTTCATTGTCTTTTGAAAATCATTCTTCGTCACTTCTACAGGACTCATCATATTATAACATTGAAAAAAACCATCCATAATTGTTGAAAAAGAAACATTTGAGATACCATAATCACTCACATTTGTAAAAATAGTAGCAAAATAACTTTGCATATCTTCTTGATAAGAATAAAGTATTCTTTTACTTTCATATAATTGATAAAATTGATGAAGAATCCCTTTTAGTTCTCGAACTGTAAAATCAATAGCAACACCATCATTTTCTAAAATAGTAGCCATATCAATAACGGAATCCAACACCCGTTCACAATAAACATCTTCAAGTAAAATAATATCTCCCATACACTCACTATCTAAGCAATAACTTCAATGCTTCCTTAATTTGTTCTTCAATAGATTTATTTTCATCTACTTGACTAATTACTTTCTTAATTTCTTTTTCTTTATAACCTAGGGCAAGAAGAGCTTCTTGTAATTCTTCTTGATTCTCTACAACATCATCAGTAATACCAGTACCAATAAACTCCAATTTACCTTTCAAATCCAAAATAATTTGTCGAGCCAACTTTTCCCCAATTTTAGGAAACTTTTTCAAATACAAAATATTTTCTCTTTCGATAGCATCCATAATTCCTTGCGTAGAACCAACGGCCAAAATAGGAAGAGCCATACGACACCCTAATCCTTTAACACTAATTAATTTTAAAAACAATTCTTTCTCTTCCCTAGTTTTAAACCCAAATAAAGCCTCTTCATCTTCCTTAACTTGTTGATAAACAAAGACTTTATATTCTTTACCAACTTCAAAAGCATAAGGATTGGAAACATAAATTAAATAACCAATCCCATGGTTATCTACAACAATCGAATTATATTTTAATTCTGCAATAGTTCCATTAATATAGTCATACATATTCTTCAACTCCAAAACAATTATATAACAAAAGACAAAATCTAGCAATCGAACAGCAAAATAAAAGCAACAATCAATTAAGAATTGTTGCTATCTTTTAAACTTTCTCTTAATATAATAAAAAGCTTGCTGAAATCTTTCCCGAACACTAGGAATAAGCCAAAAAACGATAAGAAACAATAAAGAAAGACAATCAAAATATCTACCATCAAAGAAAGAACGAATGCCAAAAATAGCTAAAAGAAGGAAAAACGTTCCCAGTAAAAATACAACAAATAAATTAATAATATTATTTTTCTCACTATTCGGAAATGCCTTTTTCCCTCTTCTTTGTAGCATCTCATCCACTTGCGTCTTAAACAGCGCATATCTTGACAAAACTTCTTCAAAAGATAAATCACTATCACGAGAATATTCATCTCCTCGCATAATAATATTACCGTTTTCAAGCAATTCTACATCAATCCTAGCAAAATCTTCGACAGGCAAATCTATATCATAAGCTTTTCCAAGCATTTTAATTAATTTATTACGACAACTATTAGAAATAAAAGAAGCCTCATTAATATAGACTTTTATTTCCGTATTTATCTTTTTCAATTCTGCCTCTTTATTCACAACATTCTCCTATTAATCTTCTTTTAAATTATAATAAACATCTTGTACATCATCTAAATCTTCTAGAGTATCTACTAACTTATGAACTTTTTCTTGTCCTTCCTCATCAAGAGTTACTTCCATATTTGGAATATAAGTAAGTTCACATTCTAAAAATTCTTTGACACCATTTTCTTCTAAAGCATTTCTAACATTAGAAAAATTCTCTGTATCGGTAGTAATTAAATAATTATCTTCCACTTTCTGAAAATCTTCCGCACCAGCATCAAGTGCTACCATCATCATAGTATCTTCATCATAATCTGCAGGAATTACAATAGATCCACGACGAGAAAACATATAACTAACAGAACCATCTGTTCCTAAATTCCCCCCAGCTTTAGTAAAAGCACTACGCACTTGAGAAGCTGTTCTATTACGATTATCAGTTAAACAATCGACCATAAATGCAACACCACCGTGTCCATATCCTTCATAACGAACACTTTCATAATTCTCAGCATCTCCAGCTCCAGTAGCCTTCTCAATTGCTTTATTAATATTTTCCTTTGGCATATTTTGTGCTTTAGCTTTATCAACAGCTAAACGTAAAGCTGCATTTTGATCAGGATCAGGACTACCACCTTTTGCTGCTACCATAATCTCCTTAGCTAATTTTTGAAATACCTTTCCACGAGCAGCATCAATCAACCCTTTTTTACGATGAATTGTCGCCCACTTTGAATGTCCACTCATACTATTCCTCCTTTTTCCTTATCTATAATATCATATTTAAAATTCTTTGTAAATGTACGAAAACATGATAAAATAAAAAAGAAAGGAGAAAAGAAAATGTATTTACAAGTCAAAAAGAAAAAAATAAAAATCATAGAACTAAAAGGTTTTTGGAATCGTTTCAAAGGACTAAAATTTGTATTAGAGCCAATCGATTATGGAATAAAATTTTCTAAAAAAAGGTTTGTAACTACAAATTTTCTCTGTCAACGTATCGATATCGTCTTAACTGACAAAGAAGATAATATTTTATACTTATATGAAAATATGAAAACAGAAAAATATATTTTTCCAAAAAGAAAAGTCTATAATGTCTATTTTCTTCCATTAAATACAGTAAAACACCTACAAATAAATACGAAATTAAAAATTATAACTCCAAAAGAAAAAAAGAAACCAAACAACTAAAATAAGGTTTCTTTTTTATTCCCCTAACAATTGAATAGATTTCATATCAATCAATACCCAACCATATTTTCCACTAGGAATCACAGTATGACAATAAGCACAAATTCCATTACTATCTAAATCTAAAACAGCTCCGCAATTTGGACAATTCATCTCTTTATCATCCAATAAATCACCTTCCGTTTTTAATCCTTTTTCTCTAGAAAATGTCAAAATATAAGTCTTTCTGTTCTCCTTAAGGTCATCAAATTTATTTCTATTTAAAGAAGCGGTCAAAGCAACTTCAATAACTTCCTTATCTCCTTCTATTTTAAAATCTTTAAGTAACACACCTTTAATATAGTAATTATTAATCACTTCTCCTCGTTGCTCTTTATCTTTAAATAAAGCAACATGCCGCTGATACAAATAATCACTTTCAAAGCGCCGTAGTAACATAGGATTCTTTTTATCAAAAGACTCTAAAAGTGTAGAATACAAATGTTTCACCCAGGCATAAAAATTTTCCTTAGAAAAATTAGCATCTACCGCAATAATTTTTTCTAACACTTCTTCTTCAGACAAAGGATAATATTCGGAAATCATAATTTTACCATCCCCATCTTTATCCATTTCACTTTTCGTCTTAGAATCCAAAATACCGTCAACAGTAGTCTTATTAGAGTTTCTTATTTCACGTTCACTTGCATAGAAAGAATTTGCTTCTTTTATATAAGAGCAAATTGTCTTAATAGATAAAATACAAATAGGAATAAGCCCTAAAAAATAAATAACATCCGAAGTATCAAAAAGAGCACCCCAGAAAGCAAAATTGGGATTATTAGCTAATTCTAATGCCTGATTAGCAACAACGCAAATACGCCATAAACATCCTAAAGAAAGAATTAATAAAAAAACAAAAAACCATAATTTTAAAACCTTCATTTTCATAAAAATCACACACTCTTCTCACCAATAATTCGAATATCTTTGATACTAAGAAGTACCCAACCATATTTTCCCGTAGTAAGAACACTACCACAATAACTACATTTACCATCCTCTAAAAGCTCTATATTCGCTCCGCAATTCGGACAATCAGTAGACGTTTGATTACTAAATTCTGTCGTTTTTATTCCTGTATTACGAATAAAAGTCAAAATATACTGTTTCGAAACACGTTCACTAGAATTTCCCTGAATAACTTTCCCATTAGAATCCAAAAGATAATCCACTAAATTTGCTGCTAATGCAACAACTAAAATTTGTTGCTCCCCCTCAATATGATAATCCTTTAGCAATACCCCTTTAAAAGCCACTCGTTCAAGGACCCTAGTTTCCTTTTTCTGTATATATTCATCGATTTTTTGTTTATGTTGAAAATATAAAGAATCCGCCTCAAAAAATCGAAGTAAAGATGTCTTCTTCTCACAAAAAGCTTTTAATAAACTTTGATAAACAAAGCGAGTCCAAATATAAAATTTCTCTTTAGAAAAAAATTCATCTTCTTTTAAAATTTTCCCTAATACTTCTTTTTCAGTCAAAGGATAGTATTCATGAATAGCAATTTTTCCATCCCCATCTTGATCTAACAAACGAAAGTCTTTTCCAGAAAGAATCCCCGCAACCGTTTCTTTATCACTTTTAGAAGTAGTAATAGCTTCTTCCCCAGTAAAAACCTCCCTCTTATCTCGTGCTTCTTTCATTCTACGATATAACTCTCCCGAATAAACAAGAGCTCTTTTTTCAAACTTTCTTGACAAAGAAAAAGTAACTAGAAAAAAGAAGGAGAAAAGGAAAATCATAACACCATATTTTAAAAATGCAAAAAAATTAGAACTATGAAAAATACCTAAACAAAAACCAAATGTAAAAATCAACCCAAGAGCAGCAAGTATTAAAAAAAGAACGAAAAAGAGATTATTAAAAACTTTTCTCTTACCTAATTCTTTAGAATCAAGTAACTTTAACATATCTTGATTAATTGGATTCTTTTCTTCCATAATTTTTTCTATAATCTTTCTACCCATAATCTCTCACCTACTATAAAAATTATAAAACAAAAAAAGATAAAAGTATACCTTTTACCTTTTTAATATACACTACTTGTCACGTAATTCTGCATTATGAACAGATAGGACTTTATCAATAATCTGATTAAACACTTGCATAACTTCTTCATCCGTTAATGTTCTATCTTTCGCCATAAATAATAAATTATAGGCAATAGACTTCATTCCTTCTTCAACATGCTCCCCTTCATAAACATCAAAGACAGAAATAGAATGTAAAAGTCTTCCACCAGCTTTTTTTATTGTCTTTTCAATTTCACTAGAAGAAACTTCTCTAGGTACAACAAAAGCAACATCTTTTGTAATTACAGGGTATTTACTTGCCTCTTTATATTTAAGAGGTTTTACCTTTTGCATCAAAGCCTGTAAAGAAAGTTCACAAACATATACTTCATCTTTACACACATTAGGATGAACTTGACCTAAAATACCAATTGGTTTTCTATCTAATAATATTCTACAAGATTTACCAGGATGCATATCTGGAATAGTACTAACTTCAAAACTATAACGGTTTTGGAAACCAAAATAAGTAAGTATATCTTCTACAAATCCTTTCATTAAATAGAAATCACATGGAATACTTCCCTTCCAAGGATTAACAACATAATTACCTTTCATTAAGAAAGTAATTTTACTTTCTTCTTGATAATCCTTATCATAAGTTTTCGCTACTTCATAAATATGAATGTCTTCTACTTTACGTGCTTTATTATATTGATACACATTTAATAAAGATGGAATTAACGTAGTACGAACAACACTTTTATCTATACTCATCGGATTAGGAAGAATTGCCTTTTCTTTACCTTCATAGTCAAACTTAGAACTCATATCAGGAGATACTAGAGTATAAGTTTTCACCTCATTAAATCCTAAACTACGAAGTCTTTTCGATACCGCTTTACGATATTTAACATCTCCAATATATTCTCCACGACGGATACCAACACTAGGTAAAGTAGAAACAAGCTTCTGATATCCATAAAGTCTACCAATTTCTTCGGCAATATCATTAACATTAGGATCAATATCTAATCTTCTCCTAGGAATAACTATTCGAAACTTACCATTCTCTAAAGTATAAGGAAAATCAAGTCGTTCAAGTTCTACTTTCATATCTTCCTCGGTAATACGAATTCCTAACATCTTATCTACTTGTTCTGGTCGAAACTCTACTACTTTCTCACTTTTATCAACAACATCATGACTAACCATACCAGATAACACTTTCGCACCAGCATACTTTTCTAACAAATGGCAAGCACGATTGATTGCCATTAACGTATATTCATAATTTAAACCTTTACCATAACGAATACTAGCTTCACTTCTAAGATCTAAATGTTGTGCTGTATAACGAATACTAACAGCATCAAAAATAGCGGCTTCAATCAAAATATTTTTCGTATTCTCTGTTACTTCAGTATTTTCTCCACCCATGACACCAGCAACACATACTGGCTTCTCACCATCAGTAATAACAATATCACTACTACGTAAAACTCTAATTTTACCATCAAGAGTAACAACTTCTTCTCCTTCTTTAGCATCTCTTACTAAAATATAATCACCTAAAGTATCTTTATCAAAGAAATGAAGTGGTTGACCAAACTCTAACATAACATAATTAGAAATATCAACTACATTGTTAATAGGTCGCATACCAGCCGCAATCAAACGTCTCTGAATAAATTCAGGAGATTCCCCAATTTTTACATCCGTTACCATTTTAGCTAAATAATAAGGACACTTACTAGTCTCAACCTCTAAAGAGAAATGTTTATCAATATTATCATCCATTTCTTGATAACTACAATCCGGTAACGTTACTTTACGATTTAAAATAGCGGCAATTTCATAAGCAAACCCAATATGGTAATAGCAATCATTATTACGGTGCTTATGAATATCAAGTTCATATAAAGTAGACTCAAGATTCAAATAAACAAGTGGATCTTGACCAATAGGTGCATCATCAGATAATTCTTCAATACCACGTTGATAAGCTTCCTCTGTTTTTTCTTCAAGTCCTAATTCATATAAAGCACAAATCATACCATTCGACTCTACTCCACGAATCTTACTAGCTTTAATAACAAAGTCGCCTGGCAATACGGCTCCAGGTAACGCAACAATTACTTTTAACCCTTCACGAACATTAGGCGCTCCACAAACAATCTGTTGTAACTCTTCCTGACCAACATCTACCTGACATAAATGCAAATGATCACTATCAGGATGAGGAACACAAGTAACTACTTTCCCAATAACCAAGTAATCAATATGATTACTAATTACTTTTTCAACATTAATACCAGCTTCGGTAATCTTAACAGCTAACTCTTCTAAATCTTGATCACTAATATCAATATAATCTTTCACCCATTCCAAACTAATCATTATTCTCTAACTCCCCTCTATCAAAATTTGAAACCTCTCTCAAATCTGTATTATAGAACACACGCAAATCATTAATATCATACTTAAGCATTGCCATACGTTCTGCCCCAAAACCAAACGCAAAGCCACTCCAAACTTCAGGATCATAACCACTCATACGAAGTACATTAGGATGAACCACTCCAGCACCAGCAATCGTAATCCAACCAGTATGTTTACAGATATTACAACCCTTACCTTTACAATTAAAACAACTAATATCAACTTCTACCGAAGGTTCAGTAAATTGATAATAACTTGGACGAAAACGAGTTTCTACCTCTTCTCCAAACAATTTTTTAACAATAACATCAATCGTACCTTTTAAATCTGATAATGAAATATCTTTATCTACAAGTAATCCTTCAATTTGCATAAATTGATGAGAATGAGTAGCATCATCATCATCCCTACGATATGTTTTACCAGGACAAATAACACGAACAGGTGCTTCTCCCTTTCCTTTTAACATCGTACGAACCTGTACCGGAGAAGTCTGACTACGAAGTAAAATTTCTTCTCCTTCTAGATAAAAGGTATCTTGAGCATCTCTAGCAGGATGTCCCTTAGGAATATTTAACATCTCAAAATTATATTTATCTTCTTCAATTTCAGGACCATCCACAACATCATATCCCATAGACATAAAAACTTCTTCTACTTCTTCAATTAACTTCTCTAAAATATTAGGAGCTCCCATAGTTACTTTAGTACTAGGTAGACTAATATCAATAGCTTCACTCGCAAGTTTTTTATTTAACGCTTCTTCCTCCAAACGATTTTTTATCTCATCATAACTAGATTGAAATAAAGTACGCACTTCATTGACTCTTTGTCCAAAGACCTTCTTCTCTTCATTAGGAACATTTTTTATCTCACTATTAAGTTCTGTAATAAGTCCCTTTTTTCCCAAATACTTTACTCTCAAATCATTTAATTTTTTCAAATCATCTACATGTTCTAATTCTTCTAACATCTTCTTTTTTAATTCATCTATTTTCATAAATCTTCTCCTTTACCTTTTCTAACTTATCTATTTCATATCTATAATCAGACTGACGATGATTAGGATTATAATGCCAAGAAATAATTCCCAAACTTCTCGGTGCATAAACATCTTTTTTTAAATCATCACCAACCATAACACATTCCCTAGGTAAGTGGCTATCACAAGCTGCAAAATAAGCTTCTTCACGTGGCTTAAAATAATACTCTCCTCCACAAACTTCTTGAATATATGGAAGTAGTCCAACCAATCTTAATCTTTCTTTTTGATACTTAGAATAATCATTAGTAAGAACCACGTTTTCAAAACCATTATTATGTAAATCAGAAAGTACATCATAAGCACCATCAATAATACTACCAGGATGTTCTACATGAACATGAAGCCATCTCCTAAAAAAATTCTCATCGACAAAAAAGTCTACTTTCTGTTGACAAAAAGACGCTATCATCGAAATATCAAACTTAGGAAATTGATTTTCATATTCCGAAAGTAAAGATATTAATCTAAGTCCCTGTTCAACAGATAAATTTTCTTTAAAGAAATCTTCCTCTGCTTTTAAATCTCTCTTCATTAAAGTATTATCTAAATCCCATATTACTCTTCGAATCATAACACCCTCCTATGAATAAATACTTTTCAAAGTATCCAAAGATTTAATTTTTCTACCTGTAATAACCTTTCTATCATTTTCATAATAAATGCTCTGAAAGCCCTGCTCTCTAGAAGTCTCATAAACTTGAATAGAATCGGTTACAAAAACAAATTCTTTTAAAAATTTTTTCTTTTCTTGCCATTCTTTAAAATGATAAGGAAAACCACCTGCAAAATATTTCTCCCAATTTGTTAAAATATGGCAACTTCTTTTTTCATTCAAATCATCTTTTTTTAAAGTAAATAAATATAAAAAAGAATTCTTAGAAAAAGATTGAATCAATTTATCGTCTGTAGTATTAGGAATAAGAGTATCCACATTTTCATATAAATTAAAACTTTTCATTTGTTCATAAGATTTATCAGAATAAACAAGAATCTCCGCATGATAAGATTTTAAAAATCTTAAGACATCTTCACTAATATCTAAATCAGAAAGTAATACCGTATCTTTAATAATAAATTTCTTTTTCATAAATCACCCCAAAAAAAATAACTATAAACTTAAGGGCGTATAAAAACGCGGTACCACCTTAATTTATAGTTATTTAACTACCTCTTAATCTTAACGCGATTAACGCCTATAATTTTGTTATAGGGACTCCTAAGGCGAATTCATAAATTATTCTTATCTGTTTCCACCAACCACAGACTCTCTAAAAAGACATCATTTACTACTACTCCTTAATCAACATCGATACGCTTATTATAACATAATAGTATTAAAAAACAAATATTTTTTAATACTTTACAACAAAAGGATCAGACTCTGTACCAGTACCAGAAGAAAACATAACACTAGACTTTAAATATATAACTGGTCGGGCAACAGTACTACCAGCATTAGTTGCGGCAGAATCCATAAACTTATCACCATTTACTCGCCAAGCACGATCCGTTTTATTACCTTTCTTAACATAAGTCATAGTCCAAATATAACCATCATTTAACCACGAAGAAACTCTTTGACCACTAGCACCAGTAGAAGAACTATTTACAATCTCATCATTACGAATAAGACCAATAGGACTATCGGTATAAGTACCTAAAACATTAACAACAGTACCAGGCTTTGCTGCATCCGTAAGTAACCACTCTGGATTTTGAATAATAATATCGGAATAACTACTCAAATTTTCTTGATACCAAGATTTTAAATTTTGTAATATTAACGTATTTGCCCAATCACGAGCATTTCCTCCAGAACTTATAAAAGGCATACTTAAACTTTCATCACGATTACGAATAATTTTTAAGTTACCATCTACATCAATCGATAAAATCCTCCAAAGATAATCATCCCCCAGTATTTGAATAAAATTATTTACCGTAGTTCCACTATCTCCAACAAAATCCGAAGATCCATCTCCATTCTCAACCAGTCCATCATCTTCATCCACAACCCCTTCAATAAAATTACCACCACTACTATTTTGAATAACAAGACTAGCGTTCCCATGAACCACAACATCACGATTTAAAATAGCATAAGCAGAAGAAAAGGTCAAAAAAAGAAAAGAAGAAAGAACAAAAAGGAAAATAAATAATTTTCTTCTTTGTCTTCTTCTTCTCATAATAACCACCCTCTAATTAAATAATCTCCTGTTCCATATCTCTTAAAGTAAATCGATACATATAATGATCTTTTATAATTACAAAATAACAAATTCTAGCCTTTTTCTTTTCATAAAATAATATTGGTATTCGAAGTTCTTCTTCCAAATCTACAAGTTCCTCGATAGTCTTAATCTCAAAGATAGTAAAGTTAGAAAAATCAATAGCGTTATCAACATCCACAATAATAGAGCCATAATCTTTCTTTATCTTCTGCTTCATCCGCTCATATTCAGTAATAGAATATAATTGAAGTAGCTTAACAAAAAGTAAAGTACAAGCAAAAATATCACTTAATCCAATAACCACTAAGAAAAACAAAACAACAAAAGCTGGCATAGTCATATTAGAAACTTCTTCCGTTTGAACAACAGAATCTTCTTTTTTATAATCCGTAGTAATTTTAAACACTTCTTGATTCATTGGAATAGAAAGTAATAAACTACTAGACTTTGCCTCTTGGTTTTGATATTCATAATGAACATCCATAATAATATCTAACGTAGCATCCACTTTCAAATGATACGTATTTTTAAAATTATTAACAATCGCTTGATAATCCCAATAAGAAATAGAAACCTGATCAGTAATAGAAAGCATCTTTTCACGAACTGATTTTGTATCTTGAACTTTCAAAGGATAAACTTGACTCCAAATTTCTTCTTCCCCATTTTCAGTAGGATAAACAGCCGAAAGCTTAGCATAAATAGTATAATCATAATGAAAAGAAGTCATCTTCTGAAAAGTAGCTGTTTGTCCAAAACTAACATGAATAGAATCAACCATAGAAGCAATATAGGCCTGATTCATACCAAGAGATGGTTTAGAAATAAAATTATTATTTCTTAAAAAAACTTGATAATTAATATTATTTCGATAACTAGAAAAAGTAGTTTTCTTAATAGAAGTAGGATTTAAAATATGAGAATAAAACAAAACAAGCAAAAAAATTATCGTTAGAAAAATAGTTAAAAAAGCTAATTTTCCTAAGGAAAACTTTTTAGCGATTCGCTTTACCATATCATCACCTTCCCACTTCTACTTCCGCTTCTTTCTCTGGATACAAAAATTCACTTAACCAAACACTAGGATATCCTATTTTAGGAATAGAAAAAGATACTTTACCAATAATTTGATCATAATGAACTACTTTAGGATCTTCACTTTCATTATTATCTCCTTTAAGTACAAAGACTCTCTCCTCATCTACCATATAGGAATCAACAATACGATGTATTACCACAGTTTGATCATATCGATATTCTATGATATCTCCTTTCTTTAATTTTTCTTTCTCCTTACTATTTAATTTCTTTATTACAACGGCATCCCCTCTAGTAAAAGTAGGATCCATACTATAAGTAAGTACAGCTACTGGCTGATACTTAAAACAACCAGCCACAAAAAGACCAAAAATCAAAATAACAAAACAAATAGTAGCAAATAAGAAAGAATTCTTTTTATCTGTTGTCTTACTATATATTCGCTTTACTTGCCATAAATACTCATTCGATAAAAAAGAATAAATAACTACAGTAAGTCCTAATTGTAATAACAATTGATAAAACCAATCGAAATCAACCACAACGGGAATATAATACCTAGAAATAAGCTTAGGAATAAAATAAGCATAAACAGTACTTCGAATACCCACAAAAGCCAAATAAGTAAGTAAAATATTCTCTATCACAATAGGCAAAAAAATAGTAGAAAAACTAGAAAAAAATTCTTGGTTATTCTGAAAATCAAAAAAAGTAGAACCAATTAACTCATATACAATAAAAACAATAGTAATAAAAACACAAGCTATTTTATTTTTATGTAAAAAAACAAATTTTTTTCTAATTTCTTCTCGAAATAATAAAGGAAGAATTAAGAAAAAAGTATTGGAAAGAATTCCCAAGATACTAGTATCATAGACATTGTAAGTAAACCCTATAACAACACCTAGAAAATAATATAAAATAAAATAACTAATGGTAATAATTAAAACTGTTTTCGTTAAACTTTTATGATAATTACGAATTAATTCTTTTTTCGAAAAAAACAAAAGAAAAATCAAAAGCGTACTACCAAAAAGCAACAAATCTAAAATAGGAATAGAAAAATCAAAGAAAAAACAAGCTAGACGAATAATAAGTAAAACAATGAAAACAAAATAACTACTATATTTTAAATTCATAGAAAAAGAAAAAGAAGGGAGCAATTACTCCCTTTGTTCTAACTACTTACGCCAGTATCTGCTGCTTGTTGATAATTTAGAGTAATTGTCGCTTGTTTACTAACAGGAGCTGGAACTCCAGCATCATCTTCTGGATCCCAACTAACAGCAACTGTTATTTGCACTGACTCATCTGGTTGCAATACATATTTTTCTTCATCAGTAAAGAATACATCATATAAAATCTGAGTTGGATCTTGTCCATTAACTGTATCCATCGTTGGCAATTCTACTAATTTTGCAGGAATGTTACCCTTATTAGTAACTGTGATTGTATAATCAGCTTCAGATCCAGGAACTGGTAAACTTGCATTAAAAGTTGCCGTGGTTGCTTCAAACGTTGGAAGAATTTCTGTTCCATCTTCATCCGTTGCATTTTTTGCTCCTTCTAGGAAACTACTTTCGATATTTGTAATTTCTACATTCCATTTAGTATCGATATTACCGGTACCATTAATAGTAAGTTCTTGTTGCAATATAGCATAACCAACCGCCATAAAAGCAACAATAACTGCCAATACAATAATTACTCTATTTTTTTTCTTTGCTCTCACTTGCAATTCCTCCTATTCTTAATATAAAGATATCATAACTATTTTGGGATGTAAACCGCTATTTTGACAAATTTCGACAATTTTCGTCAAAAAAATGTAAATAAAAAAAGAACCTAAATAGTCATCAATTCAGATTCTTTTTCCTTTAACATTTCATCAATTTTTTTATTATAGAAATTTACTAATTCTTGAATTTCTTTTTCCATAGATTTCTCAATATCCTCTGGAAACTCTTCTGCTTCAACCATTTCCAAAGCTTCATGTCGATTATTACGAACAGAAACTTTTGCATCTTCAGCAATAGACTTTACTTGTTTCGTAAGCTCCTTACGTCTTTCTTCCGTCAATGGAGGAATAACAATACGAATAGTTTCTCCATCATTATTTGGAGTATAACCTAAATTAGCAGCTAAAATCGCTTTTTCAATAGCCCCTAGACAACTTCTATCAAACGGTTTAATCAATAATTGAGTAGCTTCTGGAACAGAAATAGTTGCTAGTTGTTTCAAAGGTGTCATACTTCCATAATATTCCGCAACAACACCATCCAAACTACTAGGATTGGCTCTACCTGCACGCACAGTAGAAAATCTTTTTTCTAAATTTTTAAGAGTATTTTCCATACTTTCTTTTGTTAATTTGATAATATCATTATCCATTAAATTCATCTCTCCTTGTTATAATTATAATATAAAGTTTAAGGAAAAGAAAGAAAAAAGTAGAAATAAATCTACTCTAAATTCTTCTTAATATTAAAAACTATTTTTTCTCTTTTACAAATACCTGATTATCTTCACGATGAGAATCTACTTCCACTTCAACAACAGCTAACCTCATCATGTCTTTTGCAACATCGAAAGCATATTCTGGCAACTGTTCATCTTGAGATACCATTCCCTGTTGAAGTAAATAAAAATCATTTAAGTATTCACCAACCATCGCATCAGGAAGATAAGAAATTCCATTCATAGAAATCACAGGTTCCTCCTCATAAGAAACCGCAAGATTTTCCCGAGCATATTCTGGATTATCTTCTTTCAATCTCTGTGAAAAATACATATAAGAAACATCACTAAGTTCCTTATAATCTCCATGATCCATACGACCATCCAAAGCATCTTGAACACAACTATTATCTAAATATTCACTAGCTTCATCACTAATAGAAATATGAAATTCATCTTCTAACGTAAGACTAATAGAATCTGTAGAATCAATAGTCATATCCTCAATCCTAGAATCAATTTCCTCAAATTGACTATTTCTAGAGCAAGAAATAGAGGAAACAGATAATAACCCAATAGTAGAAAAAATAGCTACCTTTTTCACATTTTTCTTCATACCTTGCCTCCCTCATAACAAATAAAAGAATGACTAGAATAAACAACTAGTACATTCTTAAAGGTATAATGAAAGTAAATCTAAATATTCATCTTCTAATTGTTTCTTAAAATCATCATTAATAGAAGAATCATCATGAACTGGATAATCCACCTGATCAATTATTTTACCTTTTTCATAAACATAAACAATAGGTAAAGAACTGTCTTCTTCAAGTTGTAACAAATCTATTACTTGTTCGTAATCGTTATCCTCTTTATTTTTTAATTTATTAGGATTAAAATAATAAACTTTATCAATTTTCATTTCATTTACAACTTTATTCAAAATCTCAACACCAAAACTAGACCATTCAGAATCAGAATCTCCTAAAAACAAAATACCAGATTTACTTTTTACTAATTCTAAAACTTCATCTGTTGTAACATACTGAAAAGGATTTTCTTCACTAATAGAATATTCATTAGCAAACTTTTCAGCATCCGTTAATTTTTCTGTCTTTTTAACGGAACATCCACTAATAGAAAACATAATACAACAAAATACAATCAGAATTACTACTTTTTTCATAACTACTCCTATTAAATTATGCTCCTTGAATTTGACTCATAACTTCATCAGCAAAGTTTTCTTCTTTTTTCTCAATTCCTTCACCAACAGCATAACGTTTCATAGAAACGATTTCACCACCGTTAGATTTTACATAATTTAATACACTAGTGTTAGAATCTTTAATAAATGCTTGTTCTTCAAGACAAATCTCTTTATAGAACTTATTAAGTCTACCGTTAACCATTTTTTCAGCAATATCAGCTGGCTTACCTTCACCCATAACTTGTTCTTTAATAACATGAGATTCTCTTTCAACCATATCAGCTGGAACTTCATCACGACGAACAGCAACAGGACTCATAGCAGCAACGTGCATAGCAACATCTCTAGCAACATCTCTATCAGCACCATTAAGAACTACTAATGCTGTAATTTTTCCACCCATATGAGAATAAATTCCAAACACTTGATTATCTTCTTTTACAATTCTTTCAAATCTACGAAAACTAATCTTTTCTCCAATTTTAGCAGTAAAATTAACAACAGCTTCTCCAATAGTTTCACTACCACCTTCGATAGTTAATTGATTAGCTTCTTCCATAGTACTTACATCATTATGTAATAAAGTTACACGAATATCTTCGATTAACTTCTTAAAATTTTCATTTTGAGCAACAAAATCAGTTTCACAATTAACTTCAGTAATAACTGCAACATTATCATCACTTGCTGCATCTGTTAATCCTTCAGCAGCGATTCTACTTTCTTTTTTAGCAGCTTTACTAATTCCTTTTTCTCTTAACCAATCGATAGCATTTTCCATATTACCATCAGTAGCTTCTAGAGCTTTTTTACAATCAAGCATTCCAGCTCCAGTTCTCTCTCTTAATTCTTTAACATCACTTGCTTTAATCATCATAATCCTCCTCTTTATACAATAAAAGGGAAAGTACCATCCACCCTCCCAATTTTAGTTTATCATAATTATTTAGTTAATACTTCAATTAATTCAGCTTTTTTCATAGTAGAGTATCCTTTAACACCAGCTTCTTTAGCCTTTGCTTTTAAATCAGCTAATGTCATAGTAGAATAATCTTCTTCTTTTTTCTCTTCTACTACTTCTTTCTTTTCCTCTTTTACTTCTACTTTTTCTTCTTTTACTTCAACTTTTTGTTCTTTTACATTTTCCTTCTTTGTAGCTTTCTTTTCTGCTTTTGCCTTATCATCATCATTAATATAATCGATAATATCATTACCATTAACTTCAGCAATAGCATTAGTTAAAACTCCAATTAATAACTTAACTGCACGAACAGCATCATCATTACCAGGAATAACGTAATCAACTAAATCAGGATCACAGTTTGTATCTACAACACCAAAAACTGGAATTCCTAAAATACGAGCCTCTTTAATTGCATTTTCTTCTTTACGAGGATCAACAATTACCAAAGCTTGAGGTAATCTCTTCATTTCACGAATACCTCTTAAGTTTTTATCTAATTTAGCATATTCTTTTTTGATTTGAATAACTTCTTTTTTAGGTAATAAATCAAAAGTACCATCAGCTTCCATTTTATCAATATCGTCCATTCTCTTAATTCTTGAACGAATAGTCTTAAAATTAGTTAAAGTACCACCTAACCATCTTTCATTAACGAAATACATGTTAGTTCTAGTAGCACATTCTTCAGCAGCTTCTTGTGCTTGTTTTTTAGTTCCTACAAATAAAACTTTTCCACCAGCTTCTGCAATCTCTTTCATTGCTTCATATGCTTCTTCTAATTTTTTTACAGTTTTTTGTAAATCGATAATATAAATATCATCTCTAGTCGTATAGATGAATTCCTTCATCTTAGGATTCCATCTTCTTTTTTGATGTCCAAAATGAACACCAGCTTCTAATAAATAATTCATTGATACTATAGCCATAAATATAATTCTCCTTTTCGTTTTTTCTTCTATTAGTTTCTAATACTTATCACCCTAAGGCACTAGATAAATAAATCCACTAATATGTTTATTTTATTTAGATAAAGCTTCAACTAATTCTGCTTTTTTCATAGTAGAATATCCTTCTACTTTAGCTTTCTTTGCAGCTTCCTTTAATTCGGCAACTGTCATCTTAGAATAATCAACAGCAGCCTTTTCTTCTTTTACTTCTTTTTTAGCTTCTTTCTTTTCTTCTTTTTTTGTTTCTTTAACTTCACCTTTAGAAGCAGTTACAGTAACTTCATGTCCAATAACTTCTTCTTGAGGAGTAATTTTTCCTGCTTTACCATCACGAGCAATCTTAACAAATTCACTAAACATCTTAGGATCGTTAATTGCTATTTCTGATAACATTTTACGGTTAACTTCAACACCAGCCTTCGTTAAACCTTCGATAAATCTAGAATAACTGATATCATTTTGACGACATGCAGCATTAATTCTAGTAATCCATAACTTTCTAAATTCTCTCTTTCTTTGCTTTCTGTCTCTAAATGCATATTGACCAGAATGCATTAATTGTTCTTTTGCTGACTTATATAGTCTATGTTTACTACCAAAGTAACCTTTAGCTTGTTTTAAAACTTTTTTATGACGAGCTTTTGTAACTGCTCCATTCTTAACTCTTGCCATATTTCTTCCTCCTTCAATATATTACTTAAATGATATTCTTTAATCTATTTTGATCAGCTTTACTTAAATTAGATCCTTTTCTATTCTTTCTATTAGCACTAGCTGGCTTATCTCCTGTATTATGACGACTACCAGGACGTCCAATTTTATAATCATTCTTACGTTTCTTTACAACTTTTGCTGTACCTTTATGTGTTTTAATTTTTGGCATAACTTTTCCTCCTACTATTTATTTTTCTTTGGAACCAACAACATAGTCATGGTTCTACCGTCTAACTTGGGACTTTGTTCTATATCCGCAATTTCTGTAACGCGAGATGCAAATTGTTCTAAAACTTCCTTACCTAATTCCGTATGAGCCATTTGACGACCTTTAAAACGAATAGTAAGTTTAATTTTATCACCTTTTTCCAAATACTTAGTAGCATTTCTAAGTTTTGTTTCGAAATCCCCAACATCAATAACTGGTGATAAACGATATTCCTTTAACTCAGACATATTAGCTTTTTGTCTTTTTAATGCCTCTTTTTCCTTTTTCTGCTTTTCATAACGGAATTTATTATAATCCATTACTTTACAAACAGGTGGAGTAGCATTAGGGCTCATTAATACCAAATCTAAATTGGCATAACTTGCTAAAGTAAGTGCATCTTGTAAAGATTTAACACCAACTTGTTCCCCGTTTGGACCAATAACTAACACTTCACGAGCTTTAATTTGATCGTTAATCAACATATTACCCTTATTGTTTGCTATAACTAACACCTCCATATATTACAAGAAAAAGAAAAGCGGATATACACATTATATCCACTTAAACCATAACATAACAAAACAACTTTGTTTTCTTAGGCCTTGAACCCATCGCTAGTTGCAATCAGGTGGATATAAATCTCTTTCCTTTTTTCTCGACTAGTAATATTTTATGCAAAAACTTCCAATTTGTCAACAACTTTTCTAACTTTTATATCTAAATTTATTTAATTTTTAAAAAAGTGCTAAAATAGTTAACTTTAGCACCATTGAAAATCTTTATTTTTGAAAGCTCTTTGCCTCTGCAACAACATTTACTGGTTGATTATAATGAGAATCGTAAGCTTTGATAACAGTATTTAAGAAATTTAATTTTAAACTTAATTCTGCATTTTTATTAATAATACGTTCCACTGTTGCACCACTTGGTAACATTTGTCTAACATCTACTAAATTATAATGAACTTCTCGGCCATCTCTATCATAAGTAAATTCCTTTACTAAAGATAATGGACTTTTTCCTTCTTCAGCACGTTTTGCATTAACTTTTGCTTCTTCTTCCTTAGCACGCTCTAATCCCATAGCACAAGAACTTACTAAAATAGTACTAATAGAATCAGGTCCCATTACCACATTATTTCTAGTACTTCCTTGAACGGCAAAAGCTTTTTTAGGAGCTAGTCTAGAAACATAAGTCATTGCAGTACCTTGCTCATGAGAAGTATAAGTATTTCCCATGATACCACGATTAGCTTTAATACCAGGAGTATAAGCGTCAGATAACATCTCACTAGGAAGAATTTTTCCTGTTAAAACACCTTCACCTAAAGAAATTAAATCATCACTAGTAGTTTTAATACCAGCATGACCACTATATCCTCCGACAGCTAAAGCACTAGGATCGTTAACCATACCAACAGCAAAATTGGCACTACCAGTAAATCTTTCAATTTTATTTTTTGGAAGAACTAAATGAGTATCTTTTAAACCTAATTTATTAACAATATAATAATCCACCAATTCTTGATAAGACTTACCAGTAACATTTTCCATAACTTCCTTAGTTAGCATCATACCCATATCATTATAATCATGTTTTCCAGCAGGAGCACCTTTCATATTATATAAACAGTCTTTTGCCTCTTCAATAGTTCTTTGATCTGAAAGACGTCCAGCAGTATCAAAATGAGCATTAAACGTCAACACATCTCGCATAGTTAAATCTCCAACATTTTTAAAACGAGAATCCAAATCTTTTACTTTATCATCTAAAGTAAATGCTCCTTCTTTCAATAAATTATAAGCAATAATTTGAGTATAAAATTTAGAAGTAGAAGCAACATCAAAAATAGCATCCTCTCTCATATCTTTCCCAGTAACGCCAATAGTACCACCAAGCATCTTAACATTAATATTTCCAGCTTGCATACCAACTGTATACCCGGGAATAGGATAATTACTACGTAACTCTTCTAAAAATCGAATATCATCTTGAATGACAGCTTCAACCAATTCTTCTGGTGTAGCATCAGGATTATTTTGAATAATTTCAAGCATTGGCTTAGTAGCAACCTCTAATTCTTCACGAGTTGCATAAGTTCCTTCCTTTTGCAATTCATCTAAAAAGTTTTCTAAAATTTTTTCATAATTCATAAAACCATTCCCCCTCCATTGAATGTAGATAGATTATAACACAAATTATTTAAAATGTCAACTTTACACAGTTAAACGACTTGTTTTTCTAGCTCTTTCTCTTTCCTTCGAAGCTTCTAAAAAAGCATCTATAATTTTTTTAGAGTTTTCATCAAACTCGTAACTAATTTCCGGATGCCATTGCACTCCCAAATGAAATGTTTCTCCAGGATATTCCAACGCTTCTATTTGCCCATCAGAACTAGTAGCAACCGTTCTATAAACATGATTACTGGTTGCATGATAATTATGAAAACTATTAACCATGATTTTTTCTTTACCAAGAATTTCATATAATTTACTATCTTTCAAAATAGTTACTTCATGAACCAAGGATAAATCATCATTTTTTTGGTTATGTAAAACATCACCCTCATTAGCTTCCAATTTTACTTCTTCATTATAGCAGCTCATCATCTGCATACCAAGACAAACCGCCAAAACCGGTATCTTTTTTTCAATCGCAACTTCTAATAAATATCTATCATATGGTGTAAATTTTATTCCTCCAGGAAAAAACACTCCATCGCATAAATCTAAATTTCTATGAATAATAGCTTTTTGCTCTACAGTTAATTCAGGAAATTCATTTCCCTTAGTATTAATATAATCAACATTCTGTACAGGCACTATAGAGTAAACATCTGCACCTGCATATTGAAAAGCTCTTCGAACACGTTCTGCTAAATATAAAATAGGATGCCCATCATCAGAATGAGCATATCTTAACGGTACTCCAATTACTGGCATATTATTAACCCCTCTCCTTAAATTCTCTTTCATATGACCTAACAACTTTTAAGTCTAATTTCGTATATTTTGAAATAGTATCTATATCCAATCCCTGCTCCAACATAGAGGTAACAACTTGTTTATTAGCTTCTTCCTTTCCTTGTTCAAGACCTTGTTTAAGACCTTGTTCTAATCCTTGTTCTAAGCCTTGCTCTAAGCCTTGCTCTAATCCTTGTTTTAATCCTCTTTCTAATCCCTCTTTTAAACCCTTTTCTATCATCTCTTCTCGAATCGAGTTTTCTATTTTTCGGTTATCTTCTTCTGCACTGATAAATTCATAAAAATCAGGATCTTCATTTACTCTTTTAATCTCTTCCATATACTTTGCCACCATCCTATCCTTTTTCGATAGAGTCTTTAACTCTTCTAGACCTAAATCTAACATGATGATTTCTTTATTTTTCTCTATCGCTTGTACATCTCTAGTATACCAAAAACTCATATACTTTTCCATATTGATTTCATAGATAATGAAGTTTTCTACATACTTCTTTGATGTCTTATCTTGTACATAATATATTCTTAAAGCTTCCCTATCTTTTAAATGATAACTAAAATTAATTTGAATAATTTTCGTATCTTGATTATAATTTTGTCCCTTTAATACATGATGAGAATAAATTCCACATAAGTATGACATATTTCTTGGTCTTACATATCCTAAATCGGAAGCATTGACTTCGACTTGAATCCTTCCAACATCTGTTTTGAGGTTCAAATCAAAATGTTTTCTTTTTACATAAATATTATCTACATTCTGTTCTAAATTAAGATATTCTACCTCTTTTATTTTTACCTTTAATATTCCTTCTAATAAATAAATCAGTAGGTCTTTATTTTTCTCATTCATAAAGACTTCTTTAAATGCTCGGTCATAACGACACGTATAAAATTTTGTGATAACTATCACCTCCTACTGTATTATTAGAAATAAGTAGAAGTTTCCATAAAAAAAGAAATCTTAAAATTACTAAGATTTCATTCAAAAATAACTGTATCAATCAAATTTAAAACATATTCTTTATCTATCATTTCATCACTTGTTAAAATACTAAAGACGTACTCTTCCTTATCTACTATAAGATGTACGACATAACTATCCAATTGTCCTCTGAATTCAACGTTAAAATTTCCTTCGTGTAAATAATAAAAAACAATCTCCCATAAGGTACATAATCCTCTCAAACTTCTCTTTTATTGTACCACACCAAACAAAAAAAACTACCAATAAAATAATTTATTGATAGTTTTATTTTATCCAGCAATAAAATGCACAACAACATCATGTTCCTTCTTATCATTTACAAGTGGAATAATACCATTACTACACTTCTTACGGTCTAAAGTAACACTTTCTTTTTTTGCTTTTATAACTTCAATATGATAAACCGTATCCATATAAGTATAATCCAACTGGAAAGAATCCCAGGCAATTGGTATATTAGGTTCAATTGTTAATTCTTCTCCATGTTTCTTAAGTCCTAAAATCTCACTAACACCAACATAATAATACCAACCTGCCGTACCGGTATACCAAGTCCATCCTCCTCTACCAGGATAACGTTCATTAGAATAAATATCAGCAGCAACAACATAAGGTTCTACTACATATTTTTCCACTCCTGTAGAATTTAGACTACGATTAACAGGATTAATCATCTGATAATAACGATAAGCACGATCATAATAACCAGTTTGAATAAGTGCCATAATATACCAAGAAGTAGCATGGGTATATTGACCACCATTTTCACGAAGACCTTTTGGATAATTCATAATATATCCAGGATTATTCAATGACTTTTCAAAAGGAGGAGTAAGTAATTTCACAATTTTATTTTTATCATCCACTAAATTTTCTTCTACCGAAGTAATTACTTTTTGTATTCGTTCTTTCGAAGCAACTCCACTTAAAATAGAAAAACTTTGTGAAATTAAATCAATCTTACATTCCTTATTTTCATGACTACCCAACTTATCTCCATTATCGAAATAAGCTCTTAAATAATATTCTCCATCCCAAGCTTTCTTATTTAAATTATCTTTTAATTTTTCATTAAATTCTTTAAACTCTTTTAATTTAAACTTCTTGTCATAAACTTTCATAAATGACATAAACTCTTCAATAACTTGATATAAGAAGAAACCTAACCAAATACTTTCCCCTTTACCTTTAATACCGACTTTATTCATTCCGTCGTTCCAATCTCCACCACCCATAAGTGGTAATCCATGACTTCCTAAAGAAACCATAGAAAGACGTAAAGATTTCAAACAGTGTTCTAATAAAGAAGCCTTTTCCTCAGAATAAGTAAATACCATACCTTTTTCATGTTCATAGTTACTTAACTCTGGACCAAGAACATAAGGAACTTTCTCTTCTAAAATTGAATAATCTTTCGTAATTTCAAGATATCTTGCCGTCGCATAAACTAACCATAAATAATCATCTTTATAACGACTACGAAGTCCAAAATGATTTTTTTCATGCCACCAATGTAAAACATCTCCCTGTTCAAATTGATGAGCTGCATTAATTAATATCTGACGTCTAGCTTGATCTGGACGAACCAAGGCCACATTCATAGAATCTTGCAATTGATCACGATATCCAAAAGCACCACTAACTTGATAAAAACCAGCTCTTGCTAAAATACGAGAAGCAAGTGCTTGATATAAATACCAACCATTTACCATATAGTTAAAGCTAGAATCTGAACTATGAACTTGAACAACACCCAACGTCTTCTTCCAGTAATCTTTTACTGCTTTTAACTCTGCTTTTGCAGCTTTAACATCTGCATATTTTAGCATATCACCAATAGCGTTACTATCCATACTACTACCAAGAACAAAGACACAACTGGCACTCTCTAGAGAATCCAAATGTAGTTTCGTATGAATACTCTTAACTAAAATCTTATCATTAACAGTAGAATCAATCTTCAAATCCGTAGACATAAAGACACAGACATCACTATAAATAGCACTATAAACATTACGTAATTTTAAATAATTATCTTGTCCCATAAACTCAGTTAAGATATGTCTTGCGGTCTTTTCTTCAAAATTACCAAAGACAGGATTAATCCAAAAATCAATATCGATATCTACGGCTTTCTCTAACTTATTCGTAAGTTTAACCAAGTAAAACTTAATCGTATCTTCTTTCGCAACAAACTCCGTAATTTCTTTCTTAAGTTCATCGTTTTCACTTTCTAAAATACTATAACCAAATCCATGAGTACATTTCATTGGATCAAAGATTCGACCGTTAAACTTAAATCCTTCTGACTTATCATTTGCTACCATATCATTCGTCCAAGAAGTAATTTTAAATTCTCCAGAATTATAAGCGTAAGTATAACCACAACCATTATTTGTAACAATAGTACCAAAATTCTTATTAGCTATGATATTACTCCAAGGAGCTGGTGTATTTGGATTATAAATAACATATTCACTACCATGATTTTTAAATCCACCATAACCATTATCAAAAGTAAGTTTCTCTTTCGAAATAACTTCCCCATGACTTTCAACAGCAGCTTTTTCATAATCACTAACTTTATTTTTCTTCTGTAACTCTTCTACCTCTTCTTGTAAAGAATGATGCTCAGAAATCACAAAAGCAAGTCTAGCAACCATATGAAGTAAACTTCTCTCTTCCCGAGTTAAATTACTTCCATCAACAACAGTAACCGTACCAGGAATATGATAAAAACTATTTAACGTATACATACGATATAGTTCATCATCAATTTCTTTTTTAATAATTTTAGCATACTGACTAGACTCATTATTAACAATAATAACATCTACAAAAATAGAATTATTTTTATAGTACTCAAAGGCTTTTAATATATCATAAACAAAAGTCAAATCAGCAATATCTGAAATTTCTACCAAAATAATTGGACGATCCCCACTAACACCAAACTTCCAAAGACCAGATTGCCCTAAAGCATTACGTCTAAGTAAATCCATTCTCTCTTCCGTAACAGAAAGCTTAGTCGTTTGATACAAATAATTAAGCATAATATTAAAGATTCTCATATCACTACCAGTAATATTCATATTCTTCGTATTAATAACATTCATAAGTGTAGAAACTTTAAATGCTTTATCAATAGAATTCTCATCATGGTAAGAAGAAATAATATCCTGAATTTGTTCCATACTTCTACCAAAACCAGTAATTAAATAAACGGTAGTAGAACTATTTGGTAATACTTCAATGGTATTTCGAATACTTAGTACAGGATCTAAATTTGTACCAGCCGTATTACTAAGTGTAGTATGAAGAGCCTTTGGATCTTGCATCGTTTGATTACGACCTAAGAAATTCTTTCTCTCGGTTTCATAACTATATTCATTCATTGGTTCTTCTAAGAATAATCGATGTAACATATAACTATTAATATTAGAATCATTCCTACTTTTTCTTCGAACAATTAATGAATTACTATTACTATCATACATACTAGTTAAAAACATACTATTAAATACACGATGAGAAACATCATCCATATTCTCAGACAAAATAGGTTCCGTATAACTAGTAAGCTCTAATCTTTTAACATCATCACTTTCATTCTTAAACGTAATCTTACGTATTTCCGCATGATGATTTTTAGTAACAACAATTTCTGTTTTCGTAGTAATTTTTCCATCCGTACGTAAATACTTAATTTTATCAGAAGCAAATACCACTTCATATTTATCTGGCTTTTTATTGATAGGTGCATATGTATTTGACCAAATATAATTAGTATCTAAATCTTTAATATATAAGAAAATTCCATAATCTTGCTCTGTTACTTTACGATAACGATTCAATTGTAAAGTACGATATCTAGAAAAACTATCTCCACGATCATTCATAAGTAAACAATACTTTTTATTAGATAAAACACTAACCTCTGGTAAATAAGAAATATAATTAAAGGTTCGTATATCATTTTCAATAGTTTCTTTATGATAATCATACTTCTTATATCGTGCCATCTTCATATCGATACTAGTACGTACTTGTACTTTTTCTTTCAATAAAATATCAAAAGTTTTAATATTAACATTCTGATGAAAATAATTTTGAATCGCACCAGATTTTAAATAATTCGTAAGACCAACCAAACTCATTCCTTGATGATGGGCAAAGAATGCTTTTACAACACCCTTATTATCATAATCATAAGACTCGTAAAATCCATATTCACCAAGCATATCTAATTTTTTAAACTTTTCAAAATTATCATAAACCTCTCTTGGGAACATAGAAATTGCCATTAAAGAAGAATATGGAGAAAGTACAATCCTATTTTCTTTATCTTCTTTTGCTTTTAAATAAGGAGTAGAAAAAGCATGATATTTATAGTTCAATGAATTATCAAGTTCATTATAAGCAGATTCACTAATTCCCCATGGTAACGAACGAGATACACTTTCAATATATTCTTCTTGACAGAACTTAGCAAAATGATAACTTTCATCCAACAAAGTATTTGGATAATTTTTCATAAACAAAAGTGGCATGAAATATTCAAAAGAAGTTCCAGACCAAGAAATAAGACCTTTTCTACCTTTATAAGTAGTAAGAGATTTATCTAAGCAAAACCAATGTTTACTTGGAGCATCCCCTAAACAAATAGCCAAGTAGCTAGTAAGACGAGATTCACTAGCAAACTTATTATAATTATAAATAGAAAGTCTTCCCTCTAATTCATCATAACCAATACTAAAGACATCTCGCTTCGTATATAACTTTTTAAAGTTAGCATTACGAATTAATTTATCACAAAGTTTTATTAACGTATCTTCCTCATGATTATGTAAAAATTCCCGTACAACAATTAAAGAGGCAATAAAGTTACCAGAATCAATCGTAGATACAAAACTAGGATGCATTACTTTCATGCTTTTAATATCATACCAATTATATAAATGACCATGCCATTTTTCTAAAGAATCAACACTATCTAAAATATGAGAGATTAATTCTTTGGAATCTTCGTAAGAAAGAAACTCCAATTCAACAGCACTAACAACACTAAGTAAAGAAAAACCAATACCCGTAGGAGATGCTCTTAAATCTAATTTCTGTTCTCTATTTTCCTGATAGTTATCTGGAATTAAGTAATGATATTCTTCTTTTAAATTTTCCTTAAAATAACACCAAGTACGATAAGCAACTTCTCGAACTTCTTCAATTTCTTTTTCTTTTAATTCTTTTTTCTGTGGATTTAAATCAAGACTAACATAATACAATACAAAAGGTGCAGTAAAGAAGATAACAGCAAGTAAACTTGCATAAATATTAAATGTTACAAGTCCAATCACTAATAAAAGAAAACTAAATATTAAATGAAATCGAAATTTTCTAAGGTAATTACGAAAACTAGAATTTGCATTTTTCTCTGCATCTTCTGCCGTAACCCAGTTAAGTAAATTCTTATGACTAATTAACATACGATAACAAGTACGGAAAAAAGCATCCAAATAAAGTTTCGAATAAAAAGGAAGTGTCGCTAATAAGATATAAGAACGAAGTAATAAACTTTTTCCACCAAACAATAAATTCTTATAATAAACCGTAGCTTTTTCCTTTTTTCCATCTCTATGATAAACTTTACTCTTCAAAAAGAATAAAATAGGAATGGCAATCTCTAAAATAACTAATCCTATCCACCATAATGGACTAATAAGACCAAAGAAAATAGCACAAAGTAATACAAGTAATAAAGTCGGATATAAAAACATACGAACAATATTATCAAATATTTTCCATTTACCTAACAAATTAATAGGATTCTTTACTTTTTGTCCATCATGATTACGAACAAAAGGTAATAACCATCCTATAATTTGTACATCTCCTCTTGCCCATCTATGATGTCTAGTTGTATCCGTTAAAAACTTAGATGGAAAATCATCAATCAATTCAATATCACAAACATAACCACATCGTAAATAATTTCCTTCTAACAAATCATGACTTAAAATTAAATTATCAGGAAAGACATTAGACAATACTTGATCAAAAACTTTTAAATCATAAATACCTTTCCCAACAAAGCTACCTTCACCAAAGGTATCTTGATATACATTAGGTACAATAGCACTATAAGTATCAAAACCACCAATACCAGCAAATATTTGACTATAAAGACTCTTATTCGTTGCCTCAATATCTAAACTTACTCTAGGTTGCATCAAAGCATACCCTTTAACAACTTTCGTTCCTTCTTTATTTAACACTGGTCGATTCAAAGGATGCGCCATAGCCCCTACCAAATTAAGTGCTGTATTTAATACCAAACGATTGTCTTGATCCAAAGTAATGACATAACGAATATCTTCTGAAAAATCTCCTAAGGTATTAGCAAAATACCAATAATCTTGCTCCTTTTTACTCATCTTTTTAAGAAGAAGTTGATTAAATTGAAGTAAAGCTCCCCTCTTTCTTTCATACCCTAAATAACAATTTTCATGCTCATTCCAAAAACGTTTACGATAAAGAAAATGGAAAAGATCTTTTTTATATTTTTTATTTTGTTGCGAAGCATATTCCACTCCATACTCTGCTAATTCTTGATCAAAGTCATAAACCTCTTCCTTACCAGCTTTTACATCACCTAACAAGGTAAAATATAAATTATCTGTCTTATTAATAATATAAAAGGTTTCCAACACATCAAACATAGTTTTAATTTTCTCTTTGCTAGAAACAATCGTAGGAATAACAACCATAGTCTTGGTTTCTTCTGGAATTCCTTTTGAATAGTCCAACTTTGGAAGTGGAGTTGTAGGAACAAATCGAATCAATAATTGATTAAATATTTGTACAAACAACTGACTAACTGGAATAAGTAATAAAAGAAAACCTAACCATCGCCAAGCAATAAAATACTTAGATAAAACAAAACTAATTCCTACTGTCGCAAAAACAATAGTACAAATATAAAGAATAACTCTAAGACTAGTTTTCTTTTTAGGGAACAACTGAAATCCAATATGATATTCACTACCATTGGTATTCGCAACTAATTCTTCTAAATACGTAAGCTCATCCTTATGATGTTTCTTAGCTAACTTCAACAACTGAGTACGATACAATCTTTTAGATTCAACAGTCATCTTCGCATATACTTCATCTTCTAATAATAATTTTTCAGTCTTACTAACTCTTTTAAACAAATCTTCATCCGTAAATTCAAAAAATTCTTTTAAATCACCAAAGATATTAGAAATTAAAATATCATTATCAATATTCTTCTGATATTCATTATTAATTATTTCTTTTAAACTAACATTCTTTTTCTCTAATAATTCATTCAATTCTTTAAACAATCGATTACTTTTTGCACCAATTTCTTTTAATTGATTATTTATCTCAAACAAATAATTTGCCTGTTCTTGAACTGAAAAATCATCATCTAGAAAATTAGAAAGTTCAATTTCTTTTTCTTCTCTACTTTCAATAATTTTAGAAACACGTTCTTTATTTACTAAATTACGATACTCCTCACTACACAAATCAGAAAGTCTTTTTGTATAAAGGAATAATAATATGTTTTTTACACATACAAGTTCAAGATAAGAAAATGTCACTTTAGTCTGTTTTTGATATTCTTTTAACTCAGACACTAATAGTCGAAAATTAATATTATAATTATTACGAACAACAATATCTTTTAAACAATAAAAAACACGACTACATTTCTTTAAGTCTTTCATAATATATTTTTTGTCATGAATAATATTGGTTTTATGTTCTACTAATAAATAAAAATTATCAATTAACCACTCATTAGTTATACCAACATATTCTTTATTTTTAGTCTTATCTACTAAATAAGTATAATACTCATTAATATCTTCAAAATCTGTTAAAAAGTTTTTTACTAAATTTGCCATAATCTTACCACTCCTAATTCCGATTATAACATAAAATAAACATTTCGCCTAGTAAAGAACAAAGAAAAAAAGAGCTCTAAAGCTCTTGTGTTTTATAATGGCGGAGTAGGAGAGATTTGAACTCTCGCGCCAGTTGCCCGACCTACACCCTTAGCAGGGGCGCCTCTTCAGCCTCTTGAGTACTACTCCACATCTCAAATTGCTTCCGCACATATATTATTACATGAGAAGAAAAGAAATGTCAACACCCAAAACAAACTATTTTGTTTTTACAGGTGGTTTTTCTAACAAAAGCATTAATTTTTGACGGTTATCTTTTATTTGATTTCTGTCATTCTCAGGAATTTCTGGAAATAAAGAATATAAAGAACATCCCATTTCATCTTCTATTCTTTTCTTTAATTTCAAAACATGTTCAAAATGATCCTTTGAATTATCATAAACACCTTTTCGTAAAGAGATATCTAACATTCTTTTTTCAATAGTAGTAAACCCTGTTTCTAAACAAAACAAATCACAAAGTTGTACAATATTATCATAAATAGTAGCAGGATGACTATTCAAATAGGGAGCAACAAAAGCTTCCGTATCAGTTCGTAAAGGTCCTCCGGCAGTCAAATGAATATCATTATCAATAAAAGAATGTGTAAGACAACTTCCAGCCATTTCATCAAGTCCAAGCTTCATTAAATAAGAATACCCTTCGATTACGTGTCGTGGATGACTTACCTTTCTTCCAATATCATGAACATATCCCAAAGCCTTAGCAAAATCACTATCCACTCCTAAACATTCCGCAATTCGGCCAGCCGCTTCCCCTACATAAACACAATGTTTTACCCATCGATTTTCTGGACGGTTCCAATCTTCTACAGAACAAACAACATCTTTTAACAACAATTGATAAGCCTCACTCGCAGTAATTCTCATAATAATCTCCCCTTAATTTGCTTATAGATTATATCATAATAAAGACAAAAAGACAAGAAAAAAAACTCCTAATAGGAGTTATACTTCAAAATGGTGACGAGTACGGAATTCGAATCCGTGAATGCTGCCGTGAAAGGGCAGTGTGTTAAGCCGCTTCACCAACTCGCCATATGGCGCCCCAACTAGGACTTGAACCTAGGACCCCTTGATTAACAGTCAAGTGCTCTAACCAACTGAGCTATTGAGGCACTATTAATGGTGGACCTGACAGGACTTGAACCTGTGACCCCACGCTTATCAAGCGTGTGCTCTAACCAACTGAGCTACAGGTCCATAACTAACAGTACTTATTCAATATACACTATTTTTCAAACAATTGCAAGAAAAAAATGAATTTAATGACATTTTTTTCAGTCGCAATATTAGAATACTATAAATAATAGAACAAAGTCAAGACCTAATTTAAAAAAATCGAAAAAAAGTAAAGAAATTGATTCTTTACTTCACTATCTCGCCCCTTTTCTTTTTTTCTAAATATTCTTCTGACCTTCCACCAACGCATATAACTGATGGGACATAACAATACAAACCGCTGTTACTAAAATCATGATACCGTCAAAATAGGAAAAAGAAAGAAATAGAAAATGTCGAATAATGACAACCACCGATATTTTAAATTGTGAAAAAGAAAAATAATGATATAATCAAACTATAGGATAAGAGGTGTCCTTATATTGGAGGTATGATAGTAGTTTAATTATAATAACAAAAAAAAGAAAAAAGAATAGGAGTAAAGAAATGAAAAAAAGTTTATATATTTTAACTATTTTTATAGTAGCAATCTGTCTATCAGGATGCGTAAAATACAATGCAAATATGGAAATAAAAAAGGATAAATCAATGGACTTTTCCATTGTATATGCCATGGATACACAATATTTTGGAGATCAAGAAGTTCTAACAGAAGAAAACAGAAAAGAATTAGAAGAAGAAGGATTTAAAGTAACGGATTATCAAGAAGATACAATGAAAGGATTTACCCTAACCAAATCCATAAAAAATATTGACAAACTTAGTACAACCGAAAATACAGACTATAGTTTATCAAACATAGAAGAAGATAAAGATAAAGAAATGTTTAAAGTAGAAAAAGGCTTCTTCAAAAATAAATACATCGCAAATTTTAAATTTGACACAGAGGATAGTGCAATCACAGAAGAAGAAACAAGTGATGGAACCATAACAGACGGATATAGTGATGGAACCATAGAAGAAAATCCAGATAGTTATAGCGATTTTCCAATGGATAGTACCGAAGGTTATAATGACTCATCTATGGATGATTTTTCAAACATGGCAACATCAAACCTAGATTTAAGTCTAAATGTTACTTTACCTTATCAAGCAATAAGTAACAATGCAACCAAAACAGAAAATGATAATAAAACATTATCCTGGGACTTAACATCTAGTGAAATCGAAACAATCAACTTTGAATTTGAACTATACAACATGACTAATATCTATTTAACAATTGGTGGTATCGCTTTATTAATAATTATCATAATAGTTGTAACAGTAACCAAACATAAAAAAAGAAAAAATATAGGCAAAGAAATGAAAGACCTTTCTCAAAATAATCAACCAACTCCCCCTACCACACCAAGCAATACACAAACAATAACACTACCTACCAATAATTCACAAACATCAATGCAAGAAATACCAAACATGAATTTAAATCAACAAAACAACACAACCTATGGTTTTAATAACATACCTCAACCAATAGAACAAAATACAAATGTACAACCAATAAATACTTTTAACAATCTACAACAACCAGTAAATCAAAATATAGAACCAACACCACAGCCAAATATTCCTCCAGTAGAAAATAATATCCAACCACAAACACCACCAATAGATCCTTCAAATAATATAAATAATCAAAACATACAACAATAAAAAAGAATTGGTAAAAATGAAGTTGTAAGATAAAAGTAGACACAAAAAAGATGTGTTTACTTTTTCTTTGGTATCATATTATGATATAATCAATTATAGTTTGAAAGGGAGATGGTACTGATGAATAAATATAATGAATTAAGGAAAACATATCCAGAATTCTATTATCATGGTTTTAAACTAGAAGATAAAAAAAAGGAATTATTAATTACATATGATTTTGAAATCAAAGGGTTAAAAAGATTTCATCCAACATTAAAAGTACCAAAGACAAAAAATATATCTTACAACAAAATTTTATTAGATAAAATAATATTTAGTGCAGGACTAGCTGAAATACCAAGTTATTGGAAAGCCACTTGCTCTCCTAAAATAATAATAGAGTGTGGACTTTTAAAGGAAGAACAAACATCATGGTTAAAAAAATTGATATACAATGGATTAGGAGAATTTTTTTATGTAAATAACATAACCCCTAATTATGAAGATTTTGTAACCATAATCAGTGAAGGAACAACTTATGAAACCACTCCAGATAATAATAAATACGATGGATATTTAATTGCAGTAGGTGGTGGAAAAGATTCCATTACTTCTCTTGAAATATTAAAAGACCAACCAAAGAAAAAAGTATTTATTATGAACAATAGAAAAATATGTTTTGATTCTGCACTTACTTCAGGAATAAACAAAGAAGATATTATAAATGTAGAAAGAGTTTTTGACAAAGAAATCATAGAATTAAATAAACAAGGATTTTTAAATGGTCATACCCCTATTTCTAGTTGTATCGCTTTTATCTCCTATTTAACCGCTTATATCAATGGTATAAAATATGTCGTACTTTCCAACGAATCTAGCGCCAACGAAGCAAGCGTAAAAGGAACAAATATCAATCATCAATATTCAAAAAGCTTAGAATTTGAGAATGATTTCAGATATTTTACCAAGAATTATTTAACCAAGGGAATCGAATATTTCAGTCTTCTAAGACCATTAAATGAATTACAAATTATGAAAATTTTCACTAAGTATCCAAAATACTTCCATCACTTTATTAGTTGCAACAACGGAGGAAAAAGAAAAAATATTGGCAAAGTAGATGGTTGGTGCCTAAATTGTGCAAAATGCTTATTTATCTATTTATTAATGAGTAATTTCATAAACCAAGAAGAAATGGAAAAAATATTTGGTGAAAATCTCCTAGATAAAAAGGAAATGCTACCATTTTTCTTAGAATTAACTGGTAACGCAAAAAACAAACCACTAGAATGCGTAGGTACCATAGAAGAAGTAATTTATGTAGTAAACAATTTAATAAACAAGTTAGACTCTCCCCTACCTTATCTATTAGACTACTATAAAAAAAATTATAAAACAGAAAAAATAAAAGAAGATATATTAAAGAATATAGATAAAAATAATAACGTTCCAAAAGACATTTTAGACTTAGTAATAAAGGAGCTTAATAATGATCGAAAATATAATTGAAGAAATAAATAACAAAGAAAAAATCGTTATATTAGGATATGGAAAAGAAGGAAAATCAACTTATCAATTCATAAGAAAATATTTAAAAGAAAAAAAATTAACTATTGCAGATGAAAATAATAATTTAGAAAATGAAAATCCAGAACTAGAAAAAGATAAGTTTCTAAATTTAATATTAGGAAATGACTATCTAAATAATTTAGACCAATACGATTTAATAATAAAATCTCCTGGCGTTAACTTTAAAAATATAGACTATACCTCTTTCCAAAAGAAAATAACATCTCAAATAGACTTATTTTTAAAATATTCGACTTACTTAACTATCGGTATTACAGGTACCAAGGGAAAAAGTACTACCTCTTCTCTAATTTATCATGTTCTAAAAGGAATGGAGAAAAAATGTGTCTTAGTTGGTAATATAGGTACCCCAGTATTTGATAAAATATATGATTTAGAAAAAGATACCATAGTAGTAATAGAATTAGGATGTCATCAATTGCAATTTGTAAACGCATCCCCTAAGATAAGTATATTATTAAATATATTTCAAGAACACCTAGATCATTACAAAACATACGAAGAATATCAACTAGCAAAATTAAATATATTTAAATATCAAAAAGAAACAGACTATAGTATCTGGGGAATAGACAGTAAAGACTCTAAGAAATATTTAATCCCTAACAACCACACTTACGTCTTCTCAAAAGACGAAAAAGAATCATACCAAGGAATTATAATAAAAGAAAATGGTCTTTACTTACAGAAAAATAAAAAACAATCTATCATATATAGTAATCAAAGAAAAAGAAATTTACTAGGAAATCATAATCTGTATAACATCGCAGCCGTATTCTGTGTTGCGGATATATTAAAGTTAAACATGGAAAAAGTAGCGGATTTAATCGATAACTTTAAACCATTAGAACATCGTCTAGAACTAGTAGGAACCTATCATGGAATTATCTTTTATAATGATTCTATCGCAACTATACCAGAAGCAACCATAAACTGCATAAATTCCATTCCAAAACTACAAACAATAATCCTTGGTGGATTAAAAAGAGATATTGATTTAAATCCTTTAATAAACTTTTTAAATAAAAACAACCATCTAAAAACATTAATTTTTCTAAAAGACACAGGTTATGAAATATGTGAAGAATTACAAAAATTAAATTGTCAAAAAAATTTATTAAAAGTAAAGAATATGAAAGAAGCCGTAGAAAAAGCATATCTCTTTACCGAAAAAGGCTATGCTTGTGCCCTATCTCCTGCGGCAGCAAGTTATAATTCTTATAAAAACTTTGAAGAACGAGGAAATGACTATAAACAAGAGGTAAAAAATCAAGCAAAATAACTCAAATAGAGTTATTTTTTTTATAAAAACCCTTTTCTTTTTATTATTCTTATGTTATAATCAATAAGAAATCGAAATTTGGACTGTTAGCTCAGTTGGTAGAGCAACTGACTCTTAATCAGTGGGTCTAGGGTTCGAATCCCTAACAGTCCACCATAAAGAAATATAACCGGTTTAAAACCGGTTTTTTTATTTATTAAATTTTTTATTTATAGTACTTTCAGATACTACCACATTTGAATAATATCTAGTTAAAAGATCCGCTTGTTTTATTGTATACCCACGAGTATATAATACTTCAGATAAACTTCCAGAAGTTGCCATATCATGCAACATAGAATTAGCCATAGTAGTATGATGAATAAAATCAAATACTACATTTACATCCTCAGATTGTTGAAGTGGTAAAACTTCACGAATTTCCCCTTTCGAAGATTGAGAAACAACTTTCTCCTGTGACGTATACTTTTTATCTTCCTGTTTCATCTTAGCTTCTTTTTCTAACTCTAAAAACATATCTTGAGAAAACTTTAATTTTCTCTCCAAAAAAGCAATCTTTTTCTTAGATGGAACAGCAGACAGTAAAGATAAAGTCATACCTCCTCCTACTAGGATAGCTACGATAGAGCCAGTACCAAAAGCAACTGGTAATAAAGAAGAAAGTCCAACAGAAGCAAATAATATAGGAAGGACAGCAAAGAATGCCAAACCACTGATAATAGGAACCTTGATAAGTTTAAGTTTAGACTCTCTCTCTTCTTCTAAATTTACAATTTTTTTCTGAAGTTTAGAAGTATATTTATCACAATATTCTGAAAAATTTTCTAACTGTAACTCTTCCGTAATATTTTCATGATTATCTCTAACCGTCATTTTTCCCTTTTCATCCGCAACAATAACACTATCTCCATTATCAAAATAAGACTGATTCATAATTATCTCCCTAAATAAAGTTTCCCTTATTATAACGCATACAAAAGAAATCATCAACAAGAAACAAAATAAGAAAATAACTTTCTACTACACAAATCATACTCTAACATTCTCTCTGGATGCCACTGTACACCAATTTGAAAAATATGATCACTATTTTCTACCACCTCAATAAGACCATCCGAAGACTTTCCTACAATCTTAAAAAAAGAACTATTTTCTACCGTTTGATAATGATAAGAATTTACACAAATAGAGTGCGTTCCAAGAATTTCTTTAAACTTACTATCTTCTAACTCCACCGAATGAACATAACCTTCCATCTGATGATGAAAATCATTATCAAGAGAAACCAAAGAACGATTACTCTTCCAAAGAGCCATCGATTGCATTCCCTGACAAATACCGAATAATTTTAAATGATGAGAAACAGCATAATCAATAAAAAAATAATCCCACTTTCCAACATCATTCCCACCTGGTAATAAAATACCCTCAACCTGCTCCAAAACAGTTATCAATTCGTCTTTTGTATCCGTATCACGTACCAAAAGAACTTCTCCTCCATATTGAGTAATAGCTTTGATATAAAAATTATTTTCTTCTTCCGTATTTTCCATACGAAGCAATAACAAAAATTTTCTCATAAAGAAAAAAGAAGTTATTGTAACTTCCCTTTCGTTCCTTTCAAACCTTTAATACCACCTTGAGCAACAAATCCTTGTAAGATATTAGTATCAAAGCTATGAGTCTTACTTTCACGTTTCTTATAATCTTTAATAGCAATATTAATCATATCATCAAGTAACTCAGTATAATGTTTTCCAATAGGTTCCCATAAATAGAAAGCTAAACATCCAGGAATAGAATTAATTTCATTAACATAAACTTTATTTGTTTTTTCGTTAACTAACATATCTACACGAGCTGCCCCACTACTTCCTAACACTTTGAATGTCTTAACAGCCAATTCTTTTACTTGATCCGCTACTTTTTCATCCAAATCTGCAGGAATCTTACGATCTGCAGAAGCCATTCCCTTAGAACCTTTGACCGGAGCAAATTTAGCACCCAATTTTCCTTTTACTTTTCCACTACCAATATATTTATCTTCATAAGTCAAGAATTTATGCTTAGAAAATACTTCCTCAATAGCACTAAGTTCTTGGTGCTCATAATTACCCAAGACAGAAACATTAACCTCAGTTAAAGGAGATATAACTTCTTCTACAACAATCTTACTATCGTATTGTAGAGCTTCATCAATATTTTTAACCAACTCTTCACGATTATTAGAAATACCAATTCCTACACTACTACCAGTAGTGGCAGGTTTAACAATAACTGGATATTTAATCTTTTCAATCTTCTTAAGTACTTCTTCATCATTTTCTCTATATTCACTATCATAAAACCAAACATACTCTGGAATTGGAAGATTATTAGCTTTAAAAATATCACGCATATAAGCTTTATCTTGTCCAACAGCAGCAGCATAAACATTAGGACCTACATAAGGAATACCAACCGTTTGGAAATATCCTTGTAAAGCCCCATCTTCTACATTGGTACCATGAGTCATAGGGAAAACAATATCAAGTTCTGTAACAACCTTTTTCAAGAATCCTTTGCTTTGTAAAACAAATACTCCATCTTTTTTACACAAAATAACATTAGTAGCATACTTCTTTATCAATCCTAAATCTTGATAAACCTCGATATCACTCAACATAGATCCTGTATACCATTCTCCACTCTTTGTAATATAAATAGGAATGATATCATATTTTTCACGATCCATTTTATTCATTGCTTGTAAAGCCGTAATAATACTAACTTCATGTTCTACCGTTTTTCCTCCAAAAACAACACCAACTTTAATTTTCATACTCATCTCTCCTATTCATTATATGTATCTGGTAAATCATTTTCAAATAATGCATAAACATCTTTTTTCTTCGCTAATTCTCCTATAAAAGGATATGCATCACGAACATCATTATATACAACTATTTTTTCTTTATCAAATCCTTTAGAAAGTAATCCTTCTTTAATAGGTTTTGTTCTATTTTCTCCAATTAACACTGCATAATCAGCAACTTCAGCAATTTGTTCTCCAAACTTCTTATTATATTCATCTTCTTTTTCACCAAGTTCAATCATTCCTGGAGTAACAACCACTTTAACTCCTGGCATCATACCAAGTACTTTCACTGCATTTTCAGCCCCAATAGGATTAGAATTATAAGCATCATCAATCTGATAGAAATTATTTAATTTCTTTAACTCTAAACGATGTTCTACTGGTTTTACACCTTTAACTGCTTGTTGTAAATCTTTAATAGAAATATCAAATTCATATCCAAAAGCAAGACCTGCTAAAATATTATAAACATTATGATCTCCTAATAATCTAGTTTCAAAATGATATTTTTTCTTATCATTAGGGAAAATTACATCAAATTCTGTTCCCTTACTAGAGCATTTAATATTGGTAGCACGAACATCAACATCAGGATTATCGATACCAATCCAAATAACTTTTACTTTATTTTTTAATTTATAATTAACTTGCTTTGGATCATCTCCATTAAGTACAGCAAATCCATCACTAGGTAACGATTCAATAAGTTCAAACTTACCATCAATAATATTTTGCTCACTTCCAAAAGACTCTAAATGAGCAGTACCAAGACGAGTTAAAATACCATATTGAGGTTTTACTAACTTACAAAGACCTTTAATTTCTCCTTTAACGTAAGCCCCCATCTCAGCAATAAAGATATCATTAAACTTGGTTAAATTATTATTAACCGTCATAATTAAACCATTATAAGTATTTAAATTTCTAGGTGTAGGTAGTGCATTATACTTAATATTTAAAATATCACTCAATATATTTTTACTACTTGTCTTACCATAACTACCAGTAATACCAATAATTTTTAAGTTAGGCATACTCTTAAGTTTAGATTGTGCCTGATGTTTATAATAATGATAAACTCCCCTCTCAATTGGGAAATTAATAATATTAGCTAAGAACACAACAAATGGATTCAAAAATATCATAACTGTAAGAACTGTAAACATAATCCATACAAATTGAGAATCCATATGTTGGAAAAGTAAAAATACAACAGGAATCAAATATAAAATAGAAGTAGTAACAATTAAACGTTTTACTCTTTTAGTAATAACAAGAGGCTTCTTATTTTGGTCATTTTCTAATCGATTACGCCATAAATAAGCAAGTGCAAGGAAACAAATTCCCATAAATAAAAGTAATAAAATAGCAAATTTATCTACATCATAAACAACAAATAATCCAATTAAGGAAAGTAAAATAGCTATTAAATCCAAATCTAAAAATTGTTTACTATTACGAAATACCCATTTTAGATATCGATTATTTTCATTATACAAATTTTGTTGTAACATATGAAGATATCTTTTAGATTTAAAAATTAAACATACAAACATACATAATAATACAAAAATATATACTGCAATCATAAAAATCCTCCTAAATAAAATTATTCAAAATGGCAACAACTCGTGATAAATTTTCAATATAAGCATAATGAGTTCCAGGTAAAACAATAAGTGCAGCATCACACATAATAGCTTCTAGTAGTTTTGCCTCTTCCAGTGGTGCTTCCTCATCTTGTTCACCCCAAATCAAAAGCGTAGGTTCCTCTATTTGTTTGGCATATTCAGATAAGTCTTCATTAACAACGTTAACTAAAGTTTGCCTCATAATAGGACTAGCCGCCTTATAATCACGAGAACCGATATACTTCTTCATTTTCTCACCAAACTTATCTAATCCCGGTAAAGTTTTAAGCTTCTTTAAAATTTTAACGGATAAAGGCAATTCTTTTTGAAGACGAACACAAGGGCTCGCAAATAATACCAATTTTTCTATAGGATGATTGGAAGAATAATGAATAGCAACTCTTCCACCAAAAGAATGCCCCATAACAATAGGTTTTTCTAGATGTAAAGACGAAACAAATTCTTCAATCAATGATGAATAATCAGCAATAGTCCAAGCACTAGATGGTTCTTCACTTTCTCCAAATCCAGGAAAATCTAAAATAGTAATACGAAACCGATCCGAAAAATGATTACCAATAAATTTCATCATCTCAATATTTTGTCCCCAACCATGTAGTAACAAAATATCTTTCCCCTCACCATATTGTATGTAATTAACTGAAACTCCTTTAATATTTATTTTCATAGCATCACCACTAGAAATATTATAGCATAAATATTTAAAAGTTGCTAAAAAGAAACCAAAAATAAAGAAAAATTAATAAAAAATAAGTCAAACTGACAAATATAGGCTATAATAGGAGAAAAAAAGACTGGTTTTAGGAGAAATCTATGAATAATAATTATGAATATGTACAAACTTTAACTTCTAATAAAGAAGAACTAGAAAAAATAAAAGAACAACTAAAAAAAGAAATAAATTACCTTTTTATATCTGACAAAGAAAAAGAAAAGTTAATAGAAAAAGTACTACAAGAAACAATCATCGCTTATACTCCAAATATTATTTTTCCCTTTCTACAATATACAAAAATAAAATTAAAAAAGGAAATAGAAAAAATATACTTTATCCCTTCTGAAAGTTTCACATCAGAAGAAAAAAAGATTCTCCACCTTTACCTACACCAAGAAAATAATAAGTTTTTATCTGAAGAAGAAATAATAAAACGTCTGCATACAAACTCTGGTGCAATTTATCAAGCATTACAAAAACTAGAACTACAAAAACAAAAAGACGAAGTCAAAAGATTATATCCAAACTATAAAAAAATATTAAAAGATAGAAAATTATTTTTCAAAGAAAAAACAACATTATCAGAAGAAGACATTCTCCTAATCGGTTATTATATTGGTGAAATAGAAGATATCTGTTTAGATATAAAGGAAATTAGTGAAATAACAAACCAAGGAGAAAAAGAAACTGAAAAAAAACTAGTCACCGCTTTTTCTTTATTAACAGATTCGAATAATTTAAATATTATTTTAGAGAAATACCCAGATAGTAATAGAATGTTAGAAATAAAAGCCCACTCGTTAGGGATAAAATTAAACAAAAACTCCTCTAGACAAGAAAAAAAGGAACAACCGATAAAAACCGAAAAACCATTATTAACCCCAAAACAAATTACTTTATTAAAATTATTAAACGAACATCACTCTTCTCCACTACGTCAAGAAGAACTAGCAATCATCATGGGCTATAAAAATAAACAAAGTATAAGTAACTTAATAAAATCCCTTAAAATAGTTAGTGAAACAAATGAAGTAGCTAAACAAAAAATAATGAATTTATATCCACATTTTTTTGATACAAGAACAAGAGCAAAAAAAGCTTCATCAAAAAAACAAGCTCCTTTATTAAATCAAAAACAAAAAGAATTATTAAAATTATTAAGTAAAAATCATAAAAAACCACTTTCTTATGCAGAAATGGCAAAAATATTAGGATATAAAACAGAAATAACTATTTCTAAAAAAATAAAGAAATTAAAAGAACTAGGTAATGCAAAAGAAGAGATAAAAAAATACATAGAAACCATCTATCCAGAGTTTTTCGAAGAAAAACCAAAAACACCAAAGAAAAAAGAAAAGAAACAACCGAAAGAAAGACCTCTAATAAGTAAAAAAGAAGAAGCGATATTAAAAGCATTAAATGAACATCACGAGCATCCTATCTCCCAACAAGAAATAGCCAAAATCGTAGGATATAAACATAGTTCCAGTCTTTCAAGAAAGATAAAAGACCTAAAAGAATTATGTAATTCCAATGAAAAGGTAAAAGCATATGTTTTAACCATTTACCCTCATTTTTTAGAAAAAAGAGAAAAGAAAAAAGAACAAACAAAAAAGCCTCTAATAAGTAAAAAGCAAAAAGAACTATTAAAAATACTAAATGAACATCACGAACATCCCTTAACAAAAGAAGAAATAGCTAAAATATTAGGATATAAACATAATACGAGTGTGTACTATAATATAAAAAAATTAAAAGAGTTATGTAATTCAAGCGATAAAACAAAAGAATATATCCTAGCAATCTACCCAGAATTTTTAGAGGAAAAGAGAAAAACCCCTAGAGAAAAAGAAAAGAAACAACCAAAAGAAAGGCCTCTAATAAGTAAAAGAGAAAAAGAAATATTAAAAACCTTAAACAAACATCACGAACATACCTTAACACAAGAAGAATTATCTAAAATATTAGGATATAAACATAGTTCTGGTCTTTCAAAAAAAATAAAAAAATTAAGAGAATTATGCGATTCGGATGAAAAAGCAAAAACTTATATATTAACTATTTATCCACAATTTTTAGAGGAAAAAGAAAAACCCCAACAAGAAACTCCACCAAAGAAAAAAGAAGAACCTCCACTACTAAATGAAAGTCAAAAAGAATTATTAAAAGTATTAAAAAAACACCACAAAGATTCTCTAGCACTAAAAGAACTAGTAGATGAAACAGACTATAGTAGTGACAAAACACTTTATCAAATAATGTGGAATATCAAAAGAAAAGCAAAAAACAATCCCGAAGTAAAAAGAATGGTTTTAGAAATTTACCCTGAATTTTTCGAAAAAAAGAAAAGAAAAAGAGAAAAGAAAAGAAAACTAACAATAATACAAAAACAAAGAAAAGACTTATTACAAATTTTAAAAGAACAACATGACAATCATCTTACCTTACAACAATTATTACCATTAACATCCTATAAACAAAAAAAAGGCTTAAAAAGAGCCATCGAAGATACAAGAAAAAGATGTGAAAAAGATATCGAATTTAAAAATGCCGTATTAGAACTTTATCCAGAATTTCTAGAAGATGAAAAATCTTCAGAAAGAAAAAAAGAAGAAGTCTTGAACCAAACACAAGAAACACCAAAGCAAGACATCACAGAAAGAGAGTTAACGATTTTACAACAAATTTATCAAATTACTCCACCAAATACCACTTACTCTTCTCAAGAAAATATCGCAACAAGAATGAATATTTCTTTAGCGACAGTTATTAGATTAAAGAAAAAAGCATTAGATATCATCGATCAAAGAAAAGAAGTAAAAGAAAAAATATTAAAAAAATGGCCTTCTTTTGAAGAAGACAGAAAAATTAAAGAAAATTATAGAAGTCAAAATAGTATAAAACTAAAAGAAAAAGATATCAAAGAAATACAAGAAAGAATAACTAGTCAAAATATTCCTAGAAGCAAAAGAGAATACAATCATCAAGAAAAAATACTACAAGGAATAATAAACCTTGAAAACTCCATATTTAACTCATATGTATCCAAATGTACAATAAATCAAAAAGCAATGCTTGCCTTAAGACTAGGTTATTTCAACTGTCCACTAGATAGTAAAAGTATCTCGGAATTATTCCATGTAGAAGAACAAGAAGTAATAGATTTAACAAAAGCTTGTTTAGAGAGTGCAAAATCATCTTTAGTACCAAACAACCATCAAATAAAAAAAAGAGAATTAAGGAAAAAATCTTAATTCTCTTTTGCTTTATCTTCATCATGAATTTTATCAATAATTCTTTCGATGTGTTCACCATATTCAATAGAAGTATCATAAATGAATTTTAATTCTGGAGTATGCCGAATATCAATACGTTCAGCAAGTTTACTTCTAATAAAAGAACTTGCCCCATCTAAAGCTTCTAAAATAGCCTCTCTCTTTTCTTCATCTAATACTGTAAAATAAACTTTACAATAGCTGTAATCACTACTAGTATCACAACCAGTAATCGTTACAAACTTTAAATCTTCATCTCTGACTTCTTCCATTAAGATAATGCTTATTTCTTGTTGTATTAAATGATTAAGTCTTTCCAATTTAACATTTGCCATAATAGTTTCCTCCTATCTGGTATTTATCTTATATAATTCTTTTACTTTTTCCTTAATTTCTTCATCAATATCAGAATTAAAATCAATAGTAAAAATATCTTGCCAACAAACATTATTAAATCCTGAAATATCTGTAGAAAGTGGCTGAGCAAGATATTGAATATCAATCATATCACCAACAGAGTTGGAATAATGTTCAACTGCAATAGGCTGATATTTTCCATATAAAATAGGACCAATAATTTCAATATCTATACCTGTCTCCTCTTTTGTTTCACGAATCGCTGCATCCCATGGCATCTCTAGTTCTCTATCTAGAATATGACCACCCGGTTGCAACCACTTTTTTAATTTAGAATTATATGTTAATAATACAGAATGATTTTTAAAATCTATTGTATAAGCAGAAGCAGTATATTGTCTTCTTTCCATAACTATCTCTTCACTTCTACTAAATCGTAAATTTCAATAATATCGCCCTCTTTATAATCTTGACAGTTTTCTAAAGTGATACCACAATCCATCCCTTTAGTAACTTCTTTCACTTGATCTTTTTCATGTTGTAAAGTATTTACTGCCCCATTATAAACAACAACATCATCACGGATGATACGAGCTTTTTCATTGTTACGAACAACACCACTAAGTACATGACATCCAGCAATAAGTCCAACTTTAGAGAATTTAAATAATTGACGAATTTCAAGTTTTCCAGTAACTTTTTCTTCATATTCTGGATCAAGCATACCTTTCATGGCATCTTCCATATCTTCTACGACTTTATAAATAATATCATAAGTTCTAATTTCTACCCCGTATTCTTTTGCATCATCTTGTGCTTGAGAATTTGCACGAACATTAAATCCGATGATAATAGCAGAACTTGCTCTAGCTAGTACCACATCACTTTCCGTAATACCACCAACAGCACCACGAATAATATTAATACGAACACCTTCAACATCAATTTTATCCAAAGCTCCACGTACAGCTTCCAAACTACCATTAACGTCTGCTTTTAAAACAACGTTAATTTCTTTAACTCCTTCTTGAATACGTCCAAATAAATCTTCTAAAGACATACCACTAAAGTTCGTATCTTTCTCTCTAGCTCTCAAACTTCTCTCATCTGCAATATGTTTTGCTTGTTTTTCAGATTCAAAAGCCATAAACTTATCTCCGGCATTTGGAACGTCACTAAGTCCAGTAACTTCCACAGGAATCGATGGAGTTGCTTCAACAATATTTTGTCCTAAATCATTTTTTAAGGTACGAACTTTACCATAAATAGTACCAACAACAATAGGATCTCCTAAACGAAGTGTACCATTTTGAATAAGTAACGTAGCAACCGAACCAACTTTACTATTTTTCTTAGATTCAATAACAACACCACTAGCATAACGTGATGGATTTGCTTTATATTCTTGCATTTCAGCAACTAGTAAAATATTTTCAAGTAATTCTTCGACTCCTTCTCCAGTAGCTGCAGAAATTTTATTAACAATAACATCTCCACCCCATTCTTCTGGAGTAAGTCCATTTTCTACAAGCCCTGTCATAACACGTTCTACATTAGCCTCTGGTTTATCAATCTTGTTAATAGCAACAATAATAGGAACTCCAGCAGCTTTTGCATGATCAATAGCTTCTTTCGTTTGAGGCATAACACCATCATCCGCTGCAACAATAATAATAACAATATCCGTAATAGAAGCACCACGTGCTCTCATTTCAGTAAAAGCAGCATGACCTGGAGTATCAATAAAAGTAATCTTCTTACCATTACAAGTAACAGAATAAGCACCAATAGCTTGTGTAATACCTCCAGCTTCTCCACCTACCACATTACTTTTACGAATCGTATCAAGTAAAGTAGTTTTACCATGATCAACATGTCCCATAATAGTAACAACCGGAGGACGTTCAATTAAATCTTCTTCTTTATCCTCAATTTCAAAATTTTCAAAATTTGAAATATCAGCGGTTTCCTCTTTCTTTAAAGTTTTACCATAATCAGCCACTAATACTTCTGCAGTTTCAAAATCAACAGACTGATTAATATTAGCCATAACGCCAAGTCCCATTAGTTTCTTTACTAATTCCACAGCCGCTACATTTAATAAACCAGCAAGCTCAGATACCGTCATACCATTTTTATATAAAATAATGTTATCATCTTGTGCTGCTTCATTCTTCTGTAACTTTTCACGATGTTTATAAATCTTTTTTCTCTCTTTGAAAAAATCATTCTTCTTACTATCATTTTTCTTTTGTGACTTAGGTTTTACTTTTTCAAAAGAAGTAGAATTATCCAAATCAAACTTCGTATTCATTGCTAATTCTTCTGCTTTATCATAAACTTCTTCCTCGTACAATTTCGATTCTAAATCTTCAATATCACCTTCAATATAATCTTCTTGATCTTGAAGTTCATTATCTAATAAAGTAATATCGGTATCATCCAAAACCGTAGACGAATCTTCATATTTAATACCAATCTTATCACATAAAGACATAATCTCTTCCACTGTTTTTCCAACATCTAAAGCATAATCTTCTAAATTCATCATTACACTTCACCTCCACTATTTTTCTAATCTTTTTCTTATTTCATCATATACACTCTCTTCTATATTACATTCCAAATGACGTTCTAGAACTTTTTTCTTTTGTGCCATTTCTAAAACTGTAACATCTTTTTTAATATATGCACCTCGTCCATTCATTTTTCCACTATCATCTACAAGAACTTCTCCCTCTGGAGTACGAACAATACGAAGCAACTCTTGTTTAGGTAATTTTTCCCTTGTAACAACACAAGTTCTTAAAGGTATCTTTTTAACTTTCATAAACCCTCCTTAAAAATTATCTAAAATTAATTCCAGCCTCTCTTGCTTGATCCGTTGTTTTAATATCTATCTTATAATGGGTAAGTTTACTTGCAAGACGAGCATTTTGTCCTTTCTTACCAATAGCTAAAGAGAAATTATCACCATCCGCAATAACCATAGCTTCTTGTTTTTTAGGATCTGTAATACAAACCGTTAAATCTTTTGCAGGACTAAGTGCATTTTCAATAAACACAGCTGGATCTTTATCATATTTTACAACATCCAATTTTTCTCCATGTAACTCTTCAATAATACGAGCAATTCTACTACCTTTTTCTCCAATACAAGCTCCAATTGGATCAATATTAGAGTATTCAGAATAAACCGCAACTTTACTTCGGTTACCAGCATCTCTTGCTACACTATATAACATAATAGTACCGTCTGCAAGTTCAGGGATTTCAAGTTCGAAAAGTCTTTTAACAAATCCATAATGACTACGACTAAGTAAAATAAGTAAATTCTTACCATTATTATCTACTTTAGTAACGTAAACTTTAATTTGACTTCCCATCTCAATCTTTTCTCCAGGAATAATATCCTTCTTAGGTAAAATTCCATTCGTACGTCCCAAATCAATAAAATAATTATCCGTATCCTCTAAAGCAACCGTACCAATTAAAAGTTCATCTTGTTTATCACCAAACTCTTCCATAATACTATTTCTTTCAGCTTCACGAATTTTTTGAATTACTACTTGTTTTGCCGTAGAAGTAGCAACTCTACCAAAATCTTTTGGAGTAACTTCTTTATCAATAGTATCTCCAATTTCTAATGTCTTATCTAACTTTTTCGCATCACTTAACTTAATTTCTACATCTGGATTAAAGTAACTATATTCTTCTACTTCTTCCTCATTTTCTTCATCTTCTTCGTCCTCATCTTCATCCGTATAATGTTCAAACAAATAATCTTCATATTCTTCTTTTGTCATTTTATCATCTGGTACAACCGTTAAATAAGAATAAACTTTAATTTCACCAGTAACACGATCAAATAACACCTTAACATTCGTTTTAGAATTAAAATTCTTTTTATAAGCAGAAGTAAGTGCTAACTCCATCGCATCATAAACAATCTCAGGATCAATATTTTTTTCTTTTACAATATTATTCAACGCTTTTAAAAATTCTTTACCATTCATCTTAACTATCTCCCTTCTCTTTAGAATAAATATCTACTTCATAAATATCATCATCTAACACCTGATTTTGATCAATAAGTTTGTTGATTATTCTAGAAGCTTCCGTAATCAAATTTAAATCAATCACTTCTTCACTATCTAAGACAATATTTAATATCTTCTTTCCCTCTTCTGTTGATACAAATACATCATCAACAAAAACATTTAATCCTCGAATATCTTCCTCCACCAAAGGAACAATCTTCTCTTTCATACTTCACCTCCTAGAAATAATAAGAGTGGGACTTTTTCTTTCCCACTCCTTTCTGTACATAGTATAGCATACTTTTTGTAAAATACCAACAAATATCTTTAATTTTACCATTTTTTATGCTATTCTTTAAATAGGTGATAACATGAGACAAAAAGAAAAATTAATTAACATTAAAGGATTAATTATTGCAATTATTATATTTACTTTATTTTATTTCAGTGCATATTTTCAGTTAATACCAATACTCATTTTTAACATAAAAGAAGTATCTGGTTCAACCCAAGTAATCTTATCTACTTTTTCAAATATCGTTTTATTATTAATTCTATTTTTGATTTTTAGAAAAGAATTAATAAAAGAATGGAAAAAATTCAAAAATAAATTTTTAGAAAATATAGATACCGGAGTAAAATATTGGTTAATTGGATTAGGAACCATGATGATATCAAATATTATAATCACTTTTGTACTAAACTTAGACCAAGCGGCGAACGAACAAGCGGTACAAGAAATGATTTCCTCACTTCCTTGGTTAATGGTAATAAACGCTGGTATTATTGCTCCATGTACAGAAGAAATCGTATTTAGAAAATGTTTTAAAAAAGCATTTCCAAACAAATGGATATTTATCATTTTATCCGCATTAGTCTTTGGTTCCCTACACGTAATTACAACGATGACTTCTCCATTAGAATTATTATATATTATTCCATACGGAGCCCTAGGAGCATCCTTTGCAATGATGTATCAAAAAACAGAAACAATTTATACCTCCGTTGCGATGCATATGTTCCATAATACAGCATTAACAATACTATCAATTTTAGCCTAAGAAAAAGAATGCAACAAGATTATAATACCTTTAAAGTTCACACTAAATAAAAAGAACCAAAATATGGTAAAATTTATTTAGAAAAAACTTTG
>CALVRR010000005.1 GCA_944358705.1 uncultured Bacilli bacterium | reverse complement strand
ATATGGAATTGCGATTCTTTCGGTATTGATTATAGTAGTATCCACAATTTTACTAATCAATAAACCAAGTTATGCAGGAATGATACCAGATGGTTGTCCCAATAACATCACTGTTGAAGAATCAGAAGATACCTTATCATTGATTAAAACAGACTATCTAACCATAACGCTTCCTAAAAATATTGAAATTAAAGATACGAAAGAAGATACTTTAGCTTTATTACCCGATAGAAATACAAGAGTGGTCGATCAAGTGTACGAGTCAATATCTGGTGCTAATTTCGATATAATGATTTTTGTTCCGCAATTTAGTGAAGATAAAGAAGAAAATCGATATTATACCCAATTAGCATTTTGGTGGCTAAACGATATAATGGATGGATATCAAGATGAATATAATTATAATTGGAAAGGGGACCAATTACCAGCAGATACCACAGAAGAAGAAAGGTATGATGAAGCCGGAATTTATAAATACGAAAATCAACTATCCGCATTAGAGAAAAAAGCGATTAAGGAATCTCCAGAAGGAGAAAAGTTAGAATCGTTTATCAATGAAATTAAAAATATGGCTCCACCAGAAAATCCTTCAGAAGAACCTTCATTAAAACCGATAGACACGAGTAAAATCACTTACTACGCAACTAACGATTATATTGAAACCAATCTAATTACTCCGACAGTAGAAGATGAGTTCTTTAAAGTGTGGTTCAGAAACTACAGAGTAAAAGTAGAAAATCCTATTACCGTAGTAGATGAAAACGGAAAAGAAAAAACATATTTTAAAAGCACAGAAGGGTTTAAATTAAGAATACCAATATCAGAAGTAAAAGAAGGAAAAATAAATTTTGAAGCACAAATCATAGATGAATTTAAAGCTAGTCAATGGGTGGAGTATTTTACTAAATTAGAAAGTGAAAACCAGCCTCAAACAAGAGGAACTATCCCAACCGAAGAAATAATAATAAACTGTGGAGAAATTAATCTAGGGCAACTTTTTAAAACACAAGAGATAAACTACAAGATAGAAGTAGGAACTCTAAACATCAAAGTAATCGATGCGGAAAGTAAAGAAGAGTTAAAAGATGCCGAAGTAGTAATTTATGATAAATCGGGAAATATTGTCTATCGCTATAAAACAACAGGAAGTACCTTAAATATTACTTTACCAGTCGGAGAATATACCGTAAAACAAATAATAACCCCACCAAACTATCAAGCAAGAGTCGTAGAACAAAAAGTAATAATTACAGAAAATGGTGAAACCGATGCCATGCTAGAAAATATTCAATTAATTGAAGTTCCAGATACAGGAAAAACTATCAGTAATATAATAGTTTTTGGAACCATTATTACTTTAATTGGAATATCATTGATACTAATTACATTTAAGAGAAGAAAAGAAGCAAAATAAAAGATGCTTCTTTTTTCTTCTATAAATTCTTGTTATAATAGAAATGGTGATTAAAATGACAAAGGTAGTAGAGTTCTTAAAAAAACACAAACTTGTTCTATTTTTATTTTTCTTTTCTTTCCTAATTAGAATTGGAGTAGTTTTATGGATAGATACACCAGTGATATCAGACTTTAAAACGATGTATGAAGCATCCCTAGAATTATTAAATGGTACTACTGCCTATAAAAGTATGCCATATTTTCTTACCTGGGGATATCAAATGGGACATGTAATCTATCAAACTCTTCTTTTAGCAATCATAAATAGCATTACGTTCTTAAAAATAATAAATGCCCTAGTAACTTCCTTAACCGTGGTATTTATCTATTTAATAGGAAAAGAGTTAACCAATAAGAAAGCATCATTTATTATCAGCATGATATATTCTATTTTTCTATTCCCATTACTATTAAACACCGTATTAACCAATCAATTACTTCCCATGTTATTAATACTAATAGCTATTTATTTATGGATAAAAAAGAAAAAAGAAAACAAATGGACTTTTATAATAATCGGAATTCTTCTTGGATTAAGTAATATTTTAAGAAGTGAAACAATTGTAATTATTATAGCGTTTTTCCTATATACATTATTTTTAATGCTAAAAAAAGAAAACAAAAAGAAATTACTGGTAAGCTTTATATTAATTTTTACTAGTTATGTAATCACGACTCAAGGAACATCTTATCTTTTAAAAGCAACCAACATTAGTCCAAGTGGTCTAGAAAACAAAAATTCTGCTTGGAAATTCCTAGAAGGATTAAATGTAAAAACGTCTGGTAGATATAGTGAAGAAGACGCAACTCTTTATTCTTACAACAAAGAAAAAACTACCAAAGCCCTAAAACAAAGAATAAAAAATGACTATCCAAAATATCCAATATTATTTGCCAAAAAAACAAAGATTCTATGGTTAAACTCAGACCTTTCTTGGTCATTAGAAGGTATCCAAAAAGAAGATCAAATAAAAGTATATGAAGCAATCAATCAAATATTTATCTATTTCTTTGTGATTATGTCTTTATTAAGTTGCATTACTTTATTTAAAAAGAACTACAAAAAAGAACAAATCTTAATCTATGCCATTTTATTTGTATATTTTGGTGTTTACTTATTTATCGAAGTAATGCCAAGATATGCTTATTCTCTCCAAATATTTGAGTCGCTTCTAGCAATCATTACTCTAGGATATATCCTAGATAACAAAAAAGAAAATAAAGTAGGTGAGCATCATGGAAAAAATAGAAAATAATATGTTAGTAATTTGTCCTAATGAAGAAAAATTAAAAATATTAGAAAAACTAGAACAAGAAGACAATTTATACAATATTAAATTTATGACAAAGGAAGAATATTTAAATAATTACTTTTTCACATACCAAGATAGTGCCATTCTTTATTTAATGAAAAAATATCATTATAAAGTAGATGTTTGTAAAGTATATTTAAAATATCTTTATGTAATTGATGAAAAGAAAACATATAAAAATAAAAAACTAATCTTTTTACAAAACTTAAAAAAAGAATTAATAAAAGAAAATCTATTAGAATATAATCCATCGTTTAAAGAGTATTTAAAAACAAAAAAGAAAGTAGTACTTAATTATCCAAAGTTAGACTTATATGAGAAAAAAGCATTAGAAATAGAAGAAAGTAAACCTATAGAAGAAAAAGAATTAACCGTAACAGAATATAAAACTATGGAAGAAGAAGTAAATGGGGTAGCTTTAAAAATTATATCTTTATTAAAAAAGAAAGTAGATATTCATAAAATCTATTTAACAAACGTTACATCAGATTATTTTTATACCATAGATAGAATTTTCTCTTACTATCACATACCAATTAATCTTCCAAAGAATATTCCCATATATGGTACGAAAATAGTAAAAGATTATTTAAAAGAAGAAAAATTAGATTTAGAACAAGATAATAAAATAACAAAGAAATTGGTATCTATTCTAAACTCTTTAATCTCGATAAAAGAGGATAGTAAGGAATATCGTGACTTATTATTATCCAAGATAAAAGTTGCAACACTACCAGGAGAAGAGTATCAGAATGCCATCCAAGTAAAAAATCTAGACCAAGAAACATTTACAGAAGAAGAACATGTTTTTGTTTTAGGACTAAATCAAGATAATTTACCAAAGTTAGAAAAAGATACTGACTACATATCAGATTCTGATAAAGAAGAAGTGGATTTATATACGACTGACGAGAAAAATAAACAAGCAAAAAGAGCATTAATAGAAGCACTATATAAAATAAAAAATCTTTATTTATCTTATAAACTTCAAACACCATTCCAAAGTATGTATCCATCTAGTATCATAGAAGAATATAAAATAAAAGTAGTAGAAGGAGAAAAAGATACTTATTCTTATAGTAATCTTTATAATGAATTACGATTAGGATCAAAACTAGACACTTACAATCGTTACAAAGAAATAACACCAATGCTAAAAGAACTATTTACTCATTACAAGATTCCATATCAAACCTATGACAATAGCTTTAAAGGAATTAATCACGATACTTACTTAGAAAACTTACCTTATCCTTTAAAATTATCTTATACCAGTATCAACAGTTACAATGAATGCAAATTTAAATATTACTTAAATTATGTCTTAAAGTTAAATACTTATGAAGATACTTTTGCGGCTTTTATAGGATCTTTATATCACAAGATTCTACAACTATATAAATATCCAAACTTTGATTTTGAAGAATCTTATCAAAAGTATTTAGAAAAAAGAGATTTATCATTAAAAGAAAAAGTATTATTAGTAAGATTAAAAAAAGAACTACTAGATCTTCTAGAACAAGAAAAAAAACAAGATTTAATATTAGGATATATGGAGGAATTGCATGAACAAAAAATAGAAATTCCTCTAAAAAGAGAAATTGAGGTTATCTTTACTGGAACAATTGATAAAATTATGTATTATAAAAAAGTAGAAGATACGTACTTTACTATTATTGATTATAAATCAGGAACCGTAGATACTAGATTAGAAAAATTAAAATATGGACTATCTATGCAACTACCAGTGTATTTATTCTTAATAAATCATTCTAGTGTTTTTGAAAACCCAATTTTTACAGGAATTTATTATCAAAATATTTTATTTAACTACCCATCTTTCGATAAAAAACCAATGGAAGATATTAAAAAAGAACGTATCAAACTACAAGGGTATTCCACAGATGATTTATCTATCTTAAGTAGATTTGATCCAACTTATGAAAATAGTGAAGTAATTAAAAGTATGAAATATACGGAAAAGGGATTTTCTAGATTTTCAAAAGTTTTAAATGATGCAGATGTCTATAATATTATTTCGTATACCAAAAAAGAAATTATAAAAGATATGAACGAAATTTTACAAGGGGACTTTACTATCAATCCAAAGATATATGATGGGAAAAATATTTCTTGTGAATTTTGTAATTTTAAAGACATTTGTTACAAGAGTCAAAAAGATATAATCTATTTAGACAAAGTAACAGATCTATCATTTTTAGATGAGGGAGGTGAATAACAATGCCAAGATGGACCGAAGAACAACAACTAGCAATTGATTGTGAAGGAAAAAACATTATTGTATCTGCTGGAGCTGGATCAGGAAAGACAGCAGTTTTAACAGAAAGAGTAATTAGAAAATTAAAAAGTGGAGTACACATCAATGAGTTATTGGTATTAACATTCACCAATGCTGCAGCTGCAGAAATGAAAGAACGTATCCGAAAAGCCATTAGAAAAACTCCTGGTCTAGAAGAGGAGATGAATAGAATAGATGGTGCTTATATCACTACTTTTGATTCTTTCGCACTATCAATTGTAAAAAAGTATCATACCGTCTTAAACTGTACCAATAACATTCAAATTACAGATGATGTCGTAATTAACATAAAAAAACAAGAGTTATTAGAGCAAATTTTAGACGAAAAATACTTACTTCAAGACAAAAGATTTACCAAACTAATTCATGACTTTTGTTATAAGGACGATAAAGAATTAAAAAAATCTCTTCTAGATATTTATCAAAAAATAGAACTAAAATATGATAAAGAGAACTTTTTGAATACGTATATAGAAAAATATACCAATTCCTGGGAAAAAGTAATTCAAGATTATTTAGAAAGTATAGAGAAAAAAAGAACTCAAATGAAGGAATTACTACAAGAAATGAATTCTTTCTTTGACGGAAAATATATGACTAAAGTAGAAGACTATCTATATAATTTTTTAAACAAAACTACGTATGAAGAAGAAAAGAAAGCCTTGGATAATCTAGAACCCAGGTTTCCAACGCTTCCAAGAAACTCAGAGGAAGAAGGAAAACGCTTAAAAGAACAAGTAAAATCTCTATTAGACGAATTAAAAATAGAAATGTCTTATGAATCTTTAGAAGATATCAAAGAAGAGTTAAATTCCACAATTCCCGACCAAGAAGAAATGATAGATATTATAAAAGAACTAGATAAACGACTAACAGAATATAAAGACCAAGAAGAAATATATAACTTTACCGATATTTCTAGAATGGCAATCAAAATCGTATCGGAAAATAAAGAAATAAGAGAAGAGTTAACTAATAGCTTTCACGAAATTATGGTAGATGAGTATCAAGATACATCCGATACCCAAGAAGCTTTTATTAATCTAATTGCCAACAATAACGTCTATATGGTAGGAGATATCAAACAATCTATCTACCGTTTCCGAAATGCCAACCCTTATTTATTTAAACAAAAATATGATACTTATAGAGATACGGATCAAGGAATAAAAATCGATTTAGTAAAAAACTTTCGTTCAAGAAGAGAAGTATTAGAAGATATTAATTTATTATTTAATCAGTTCATGGATGATGAAATAGGAGGAGCAGACTATAAAGCTTCTCATCAAATGGTATTTGGTAATATGACTTATGAAAACGAAGGAAAAACCAAAGAAAATCATCATATGGAAGTATTAACTTATACGTTAGATAAATCTCTACCAATTACCAAAGACGAACAAGAAGCTTTTATTATTGGACAAGATATTAAAGATAAAATAGAAAATAAATATCAAGTATTTGATAAAGATACATTAATTTTAAGACCAATTGAATATAAAGACTTTGTCATTTTATTAGATAAAAGTAAAAACTTTGAACTATATAAAAAAATATTTGAATATTTACAAATACCTTTATCCATTCTAAAAGAAGAATCTCTTAGTAAGGATAATGACATCTTAGTCATTAAAAATTTATTAAATCTAATTATTAGAATCAAAAGAAAAGATGATTATGAGAATCTAAAATATAGTTTTGTATCTATCGCTAGAAGTTATCTGTTTGAACTATCGGATGAAGAAATCTATAAGGCATTAACCAAAGATAAATTACAAGAAACCAGTCTATATCAAATGTGCCAAGAATTAGGAACATTTTTAGATGAGACTTCCGCAAGTGATTTCTTTTTGAAGGTAATAAAGAGAGTAGAATATGAACATAATCTTTTAAAAATAGGAAATATCACTTCTTTTCAAGTAAGATTAGAATATGTATATAACCTAATTGAAAGCTTAGAAAAAAGTGGTTATACCATAGAAGATATTATTAATCACTTAGATGCTATCTTTGATAGTGGACAAGACTTAAAATTTAATGTGAATACAGATAGCAGCAACTCTTGCAAAATAATGACTATCCATAAGTCGAAAGGTCTAGAGTTTCCAATCTGTTATTTCGCAGGATTTGCCTCAAAATTCAACCTAAGAGATTTAAAAGATAGAATTCTGTTTGATAATACTTATGGAATTATTCTACCAGTGGTAACGGAGTTCTATAAAGATACGATTCTAAAGACATTAGTAAAAGAAAAATCAACCGAGGAAGAAATATCTGAAAAAATTAGACTATTTTATGTCGCTTTAACAAGAGCTAAAGAAAAAATGATTATGGTAGCGGAGAAAATGGAAGAAGAAAGAGAAACAACTGGGCTAGTATCGAGTGCTATAAGAAGTAAATACAACTCTTTCTATTCGATGATAAAAAGTGTTTACACCTCACTTCTTTCCTATGAAAAAGAAGTAGAAGTAACCCCATCCAAAGACTATTTGTTAAATAAGACTAATATGGAAGAAAATAATTTGATATTACCAAGCGATAGTATAACCGTAGAAGAATTAGAGTTAGAAAAAACACTAGTAGAACATACAAGATACTCAAAAGATATTCTTCATCTATCTACCAAGGAAGAACAAGAGAAAATGGAGTTTGGTATCAAAGTACATCAAGTATTAGAGCAACTAGATTTTAAACATCCAAATTTAGAAGGTTTATCAGGAAAAATAAAAGAAAAAATAGAAGCCTTCTTAAAAAGTTCCTTAGTAACAGAAAATATAGAGGGTATCTTTTATCCAGAATATGAATTTATAGATAGAAAAGAAAATACGCACGGAATCATGGACTTAGTAATTGAAAAATCGGATAAAATGATTATCATTGATTATAAACTAAAAAATATCGATGATGAAAATTATGATAAACAATTAAATGGTTATCGTGAATTTTTAAAAAAGAAAACAAAGAAAGAAGTAGAGTGTTATCTATATTCAATCATAGATGAAGATTATCGCAAAGTAAAAGAACAGTAGTAAATTGATGTGAACCCTAATTAGGAGACATCATTACTACTGTTCTTTTATTAATACTTTTTCTACTGGTGTTTCAACTTGATTAATATTAGATACAATATCTTGATTATTAACAAAGCATATACAACTGTCATCAAGATATCCGTAAGATTCTAAGGAAACTGCAACTAGCTAAAACCCCAAATACTCATCAATCTGATTGATTTGATTTCTATTGATAACAACTATCTTAGAGAATATTAGAGAAAAATATTCTGTTTCGCTATATTTGCATTATTAGAAGAATTATCTCTTTTGCACCACAACCAGTAAGAATAGTAATGCACAGTATCACGACGGTTTCTACGATAGCAATAGTTATAAAATCCATCGAAATAAATTTTACTAATGATATCTCATAAAGTCATAAAAAAAGCAACGAATACTAAATTATTGCTCTTTTACAAATCTTCTAAGAAATAATACAAGTAGTGTTTGAATATAAGGAATAATAATACAAACAAAACACACGACAACCAGAAACAAAAACACAAGCCCTTGTCCTAAGATGGATGCAAATCCATCTGGGGAGGGATACCTTTCGTAAAGGAAACCAATAATACAACATATCCCAGCAAATAGAAAAATAATAAGTGCAGGTAAGATAATAACATAATACAAAGTCTTTAATATTCGTTTATCGAATCTATCTCCAATTTTAATAAGAACTTTACTAATAAATGCACTAGGAAAACTAACGAAAAACACAACCAAGGAAAAGATAAAAGGAAGAATTAACCAAGAGGAATCCTCGTTTATAATCATAATATTAAATATAATAAAAGTAAGTAAAGTAAGTACCACTCTTGAAATCATATAAATCTTTTTTATTTCTTTATTCTTCATAGTATTCCTCCTGTACTATTGAATATCTATGTCTTTCACAAACTCTTTATTTTGTCCAGTCATTCGGGAATACATTTCTTCTCCCAATAAGTGTATTAAATATTCTTCCTGAATAACCTCTTCATAATTCCCTAAGGTAATGATTGCTTCGCTATTTTGTAACTTAGAATAACTAATATAATAAGTATGATTCTCATAGATTTGAGGAAGTAAACCATTTTCTCTTATATCTTCTTCTAAATACCAAGTAGGACTTTCTGTATAGTAATCCGTAAAAGGTTTAACATAGGCTAATACAATTCCTAAACGATTAGGACTATTTAATTGATAACTAAGCTCATTCTTATACCTAGAATTATACTGATCGATATAGGAGTCACAACCATCTATTGTTTCCTTTTTTAAAAGAGTAGTAACTCCAAAAATTAATGATTCAGTATCCGTAATTTCAGAAAAGGGATCATAATCAATTCCATCCAATAAACGAACTCTTTTAGAACTTTTTAAATATTCAGGAGTCGCAATAATAACACCAAAATAATAATCATGAATATCAAGTGTTTGTTTCATAGTATCACCTCTTATTTATCTATGATACAACAGAACCAATCTCTTCACCAAGTAAAAGTTTATGTAAATTTCCAGGTTGATGAATATTAAATACCAAAATAGGAATCTCTTCTTCCATACATAAACTAATAGCCGTAGAATCCATAACTTTAAGTTGTTTATTTAAAACATCTAAATAAGTGGTGTGAGGAATAAACTCTGCATCCTCAAACTTTTTAGGATCTTTATCGTAAATACCATCGACATTGGTTGCTTTGATAAGAGCGTCCGCTTTGATTTCAGCTGCTCTTAATGCCGCTGCCGTATCGGTAGAAAAGAAAGGACTTCCAGTACCACAACCAAAGATAGTAATACGTCCTTTTTCTAAATGACGAATAGCACGGTCTTTAATATAAAACTCCGCAACTTGTCGCATTTCTATTCCTGTTTGTACCCGGACATCTGCACCAATCTGTTTAAATGCATCTCCTAGGGCTAAGGCATTCATCGTAGTAGCAAGCATACCAATATAGTCACTAGTAGCACGGTCCATATAAGTATTTAATTTACCACGCCAAAAGTTACCTCCACCAACAACAATAGCAATCTCAACACCAGCATCACTGCATTCTTTAATTTCTCTTGCAAAAGTAAGTGCCTTCTCGAAATCAATACCAGAACCACTTTCGGTAGCAAGTGCCTCTCCACTAAATTTTAATAATACACGTTTATATTTCAAAATCTCATCTCCCTTTAACAATAGTGTACCATAAGAAAGTAAAAATATTGAAAAAATTTAAATTGTGTAGTAAAGTAAAGAACACCAACAAAAACAATAGAGAGGAGTCAAAAATGACATCAATAGAAATAAAAAAGAAAATAGAAGAAGAAAAAAGACGAATAGAAGAAGAATTGCAAGTAGAAAATCAAGAATTAAAATTATATCAGGATTTTTTTGGGAAATATAGTCTAATAGATGTAAAAAAATACGATCAAATAGACTGTGGAAAATTTTTTGTACTATATTTACATAGTACAAATCCAGAAAAATGGCCCATAAAAGAACTAGAAGAACTTGTAAAGAGTAATCAGTTATTATTTTTAAAAGCAAATAGTGATAGTTTTCGAAATATTATTAATGCGGTACGATTTATGATTGAAACAAAAGATGCAGATGCTATGAAAGAATTAATGCAAGAAAAAGTAAATCCAATAAAACCTACTTTATTTGATAAGCTATTTCGAAGAAAAGAATTAAAAAACGAACCAATAAAACCTACCTTATTTAATAAAATATTTCGAAGAAAAGAATTAATGCAAGAAAAAGTAAATCCAATAAAACCTACTTTATTTGATAAGCTATTTCGAAGAAAAGAATTAAAAAACGAACCAATAAAACCTACCTTATTTAATAAAATATTTCGAAGAAAAGAATTATCAAGAGAAAAAATGAAGAAAAATTTAAATGAGATAAAAAAGGGTGGGTGTGATATTGAAAAATTACTAAATTTATTAGAAAGAGAAGATAACGATGTAAAAGAAGCTCTTAGTTTAGTAAAAATGATGAAAGAAAGTGGAGAATTTAAAGAATCCATTGGAGAAGAATTGATACACTTCCTAAAACAAGATAATATTAAGGCATCGAAAGAAGAAATAGAAAAGATAACTGGAAAAAGTTGGGAAGCAATAGTTGATAAAAAAAGATTATTTAAAGCCTTAGAGGTACTAAAAAGTTATTATGAAAAACTAGAAAAACAAGAAAGTGCTAGAAAAAGAAATTTAAATAAACAAATGAGAGATTATAAGCAATTAGAAAAGTTGTTTTCGAAAGCAAAAACAGATAGAGTAATAAGAAATGTAGAAGAAATCACTGAAAAAATCTCCAATCCTCTTCTTCGTATAGAAATACTAAAATATATTTATTTACACAATTTAGCTTATCAAGAACAAGTAGAATCTGATTACCAGAATGTATTTAGAAAAGAAAGTGCAGAATATAAAGAATTTTTACTAAGAAATAACTTATCTACAGACAATCTAGATAGTTACATGACAAAGTCCATTCCAGAATTAGAATACATGTTAGAAAGATTAAAAAAACTTAATATTCAAGACGTAGAAACCGTTTTAAAAACTTCAACACCATCTAGAGTTCAAGAGTTAGGTATGTTAATAAAAAGTGGAGTAATGACAGAAGCGTTTGTAAAAGAAAATACAACTCTATTTGACACGAAAAAACCCCACTACCAAGTATTAACAACGAATCAGAGAATTTTACAAGAAAATAGAGTCAATCCAAGTACTATGCATCTACATCAAGAAGTATTATTTGCTAGACCATCTTATTTAGAAAATAATTTATCAACTTTACAAGAATATCTACTTCCACTAAACTGGATGGAAGTAAAAAATGTACCGTTTTTAAATCATCCTAATTTAGCAAGAAAAATAGATAAAGTTTTAGAATTAGGATACGAAACCTTATTAGAAAGTAATATGGAATTGTTAAATTATGATGACAAAGCTTGGAATCGCTTAGAAGTATTAAAAGCATTAGATATCCCACTTCCAACCACCAAAGAAGAAGTAGAAGGAATTTTAGAAAGCCCTCATTTCTTGTTACCAGAAGAAAATGTAGAAACATATAGGGAAATAACCCCATATATAGAAAGGAAAGAAAACCTGGATATCGTACCGATGAAATCATTACCAATCGATCAAGAAACCACGAGAACATATACTATCGGAGGAGTAATTTTCTCAAAACCAAAAGTTGTAAGAAACTTATCCCAATTAGAAAAATTCACTCCAATTGGGGTGTTCGATTGTATAACCGCAGGAACCAATATGCAAGAGATAGAACGCCAAAAGGTAAGAACAAAATTAATAACAGGAGGAACAAAATGAAATTAAAACGAGTAGATTTAAATAATACCAGTATCGAAGAATTAACAGAAACAATTAAATATAATTGTATAGTAACAGAGCAAATGGAACAAAAAATGGAAGTTCTAGAAAAAGGAACGTTTTCTAAAAATAGAATACAAACACAACAAATACAAAAACAGATTCCAATAACAACACCACGAGAACAACCAGAAAATAATGATGAAAAAGACTTTTTAATACCATATATAGAAACATTTAATAGTTATCACCCAGAAGAAAGAAAAGAATTTTTACAAATGACAGAACAAAATATTGAAGAATCCGAATATATAAGACTTTTAATTTTACTACAACTACAATCCGCACGAAATCTAATAGAATTAAAAGAAATGGTAGAACCAAACTTAAAAGAAGAAGAGTTAGCATACATAAGATCTTGTGTAACAGAAGAACAAGGAACTAGAGAATTAGTATCTGGTCTTTTAAAGGAAAAAGAAACCGCGAAAATAGCCAAGGTAATTAAAAGGGGAACTCTAAAATGACACTAGAAGAATTAAAAAACGCCATACAAAAAGAAATTGTTGAAATAAGTAAAGAACAAAACGTAGAAGATAGTATTAAACAAGAAGAAATGGAAAGATACAAAGCGGGAATAGAAAGTTTAAAAATAAAAAGAGTAAAAGACTTAGATAAAATAAAAATGTCAGAAATTGTAATACTATATTTACATAGCATAATGCCAGAAGTTTGGTCAATCGAAGAAGTAGAGAAAATCACAAACTCGAGTTTGCAATTCTTTAATAACTCTACCTCCGATGAGTTCGATTCTAAATCGATGACATTAATTCAAATGGTATCAAAAAACATTTTAACAAGACTACAAAAAAAGAAGATAGACTTATCTAACATCTCAGAATTAAAAAAAGAAGATCTAGAGGCAGATTTACAAGAAGATATCTTAACCTTACAATACTATGAAAAAGAGGGAATAGATGTAAAAACATTACTCCCTTTTATTGCCCAAGGAAAAGAATGTGTAATAGCACTTAGTATAGTAAACTTTTTTAAGTGCGTGAAAGAGTATGGACAGAAAGAATTAGAAACTTATACAGAAGATGACCTAGGTCTTACCAGAAAAGAAAAAGAACGTGCCTTGGTTAATGCTATGTATAATATGTCTGGAAATATTATAATTAATGATATTATATCCATATTAAAAGAACATCTTATAGCATTAGAAAATTACCAATTAGAACAAGAAAAAAGATCAAAAAGAGTAAAAGCGTTAAAAGCTTCTCAAAACTTAGTTACGATTGCCATGCAGGAACCAGTGATTACGAACTATCAGTCAATCATTAGACAAATACCTATTCCAGAACTGAAACTAGAAACTTTAAAACTAATATATTCCCACAATTTGAGCTACCAAGAGCAGATAGAGAAAAGATATCAGGAACTAACTTCTAAAAAAGAAGTTCAATATCAAGAGTTTGCAAAAGCTTTTGACTTACCAACGGATAATATAGAGGATTTAATGAAAAAACCATTAGAAGATTTAAAGGCAATGTATCCATTACTAGTAAGTCTAGGAATAAAAGACCAATCAAGACAAGAAGAATTATTAAGAATATCCACATTATCTAGATTATCAGGAATAAAAATATTACAAAACAAAGGAATGATTTCTCCAAACTTTCTTACAGAAAACAATAATTTATTTTGTGAAGACAAGAAGGAGTTTGAAGACTTAACTAAAAATATAGGCTTTTTATTATCTCTAAAACTACGTCCTACAATTATTTCAAAGCATTCAGAAATTTTACTATCAGACCCTAATGTGTTAAGTGAAAATCTAAGACAATTACAAGAATATGAATTACCAATCGATTGGTCAAAAAATCAAGATATCTCATTTTTAACAAAACCTAACATCGAAAATAAAATAGATCGATGGCTAGAATTAGGATATGAAACGCTATTAGAACATCATTTAGAATTATTAAACTATAGTAGAGAAAGTATAAAACGATTAGAAGTATTAAAAGAAATAAGAATTCCACTACCAGAAACCAAAGAAGACTTAAAAGTTATATTAGATTCTCCAACATTTATAATTCCAGAACAAGAAATAGATACCTATATACAATTAGTAGATAGGAAAGAAAATAAAAAGGAAATAAACCCATCCTTAGAAGCTATATTAAAACCATTAGAAAGTACCAAAAGAACTTACCAAGTAGAAGGAAATATCTTTTCGAAAAGAAAAACATTAAGAAACTTATCTCAGGAAGAAGAAGTAACACAAGATACAATAGTAAAAAGCATGATAACAGGTACCAATCTACTTTTATCAGATATAGAAAAGGTAAGAAAATCTCTGCAAGGATACAACTATAAGAAGTAGGAAAACGTTGAGAAACTTGACTTTGAAAGAAAAATATGATATAATATGCCAACAATGGAAAAAGGGGGAACGGCATATGGATATCTGGAAAAAAGAACAAGAGTTTGACGAAGAGTTATATGATAAGGTAGATAAATTTTATAAACAAATTGAAGGCATGAAGAAGGTAGAATATCGACCAGGACAATCGATGATGAGTTTTGATATCTGTGAAACTATAGGAAATAAAGAAATCTTAGTAATTGAAGCTGGTGTTGGTATAGGAAAATCCTGGGCTTATTTAGTTCCTTTAATCTATGCTAGTCAAAACAAAGATAAATTTAAAGGATTCTTAATTTCAACATCATCCATAGCCTTACAAGAACAATTACAAAAAGAAGTAGCTAGAGTATCAGAAATGTTAGGAATTGATATAGACGTTACAATTGCTAAAGGTAAAAATAACTATTTATGCCAAAAGCGTCTAGATAGTTTCTTAAAATATGCAGATAAGAACAAAAAATATCAATACCTAAGAGAAAAAGTAAAAGAGGGTAAAGTAAATAAAAAAGACTATGAAGAACTTCCAGCAGCCATATGGAAAAGTATTAATGTAGATATGGCAAACTGTTCCACCTGTCTAAGACAAGGAGAATGTGTTTTTATTGCAACGAGAAAGCAATGGAAAAGTAGTTCAAATACGATTTGTAATCACGACCTATTACTAGAAATTTTAAAAAGAGATAGTCAGGATATGTTAATAAAAAAACCATCGGTTTTGATAGTAGATGAAGCACATAATTTATTAGAAAAAGCAATCAACTCATATAAAAAGAAGCTATCAAAACCAATACTAGAATCCTTAATTTATAATATTTATAACGGAATGGAAGAACCAATCGAAGAAAATATACCAATCATTGATTCTATCAACCAAATATTCCGTATGATAAGTACAAAAGCAAAAAAAGAATATAAAGAAGATGCGAAAGAAGAAATAGATGTCTTAGATACAGAAACAAGTGGATTTACTTGTACTCCAAGAATGAAAGAAGCTATCAAAAACTTAATAAACGAACTAAATAATTTAGAAGAAGAAGCTAGAAGATATCCAAACACAAGTAAGAGATTTTTAGACCAAATTACGATGTTAAAAGATGTGAGAATTATATTTTCTGATTTGATTGCCAATGAGAAACAAAATATTTACTGGGCTCAATTCTTATCGAATACCAAAGAACATATTGAATTGACTTATGTACCAAAAAATATTTCAGAAATTGCCAGAAATCTATTAAGTGATCCAAGCTATGGTAAAGTTTTTACTTCTGCAACCCTAACCACGGGAAATAACGATTATAGCTATTTTATGAAGGGGTTAGGTCTAGATCAAATGATAGGACAACCAGTCTTCCAAGAATTTAGTCAACCATCTCCATACAATTATGATGAAAATGCACTTCTTTATTGTGCTACCGATGTAGTTAGTCCAAAAAGTAAAGACAGAGATTTATACTTAGATTCTCTAACTGCTAAAATAGATGATTTAATAGAGACAACAAATGGTAGAAGTTTAGTATTATTTACATCAAAAAAAGATATGCAAGAAGTATATAGACGATTATCAGAAAAAAAGCATGATTTTAACATCTTAGTTCAAGAAGATGGAAAAAATGCTGAAAAACTAAAAGAAGAATTTAAACAAGATACCACATCTACTTTACTAGCAACAGGTGCTTTCTGGGAAGGTGTTGATATTAAAGGAGAATCTCTAGAACAAGTAATTATTGCGAAACTTCCATTCCCAGTAGTAGACCCAATTATCCAAGAAAGAGCATCTCACTATGCAGATGGATTCAGAGAAGTGTATTTAAAAGAGATGTTAATAAAATTAAAACAGGGAGCCGGTAGATTAATGCGTTGTGGAGAAGACAAAGGAATTGTATCAATTCTAGATTCAAGAGCAGAAGAGTATGCCGTAGATATTCTTTCAAGTTTACCATTTTCTAACGTCACTGGTTCACAAGAGGACGTAAAAGAATTTGTAAAACAAAAACTATCACATCACCCAAAGGAAAAAGCACCAGAAAAACAATTATAATGGATAGAAAAAGAGTGGACAACATTCTTTTTTCTGTCGAAGGAGGGGAAAATGTTAGAATATAAAAGTTTAGAAACAAGCCCAAAATCACCAGAAGAACTATTAGAAATATTAGATCATAATGCTCTAATAGCGAATCAGATGAGGGAAAAAATAAGAAGATTAAAAGAAATAGAAGCGGTAAATATAGAAAAAAATCCATCTCCTATTCCAGATGCTTTTCCTCAAGAAACCACCATCCCAAGAAAAGATACCACTTTTGAAGAAGAAGTAGACTATTATAGAAAGAGATTAGAAAGTCCAACTACTACTTTAAACAATATTTTTCCAAAAAGAGATAATCCCAATTATAAAAGAATTTTATTACGTCTAAAACTAGAAACTAAAAAAAGCATGCAAGAAATCAATGATATTCTTGCAGAAGAAATGGACTCCTCAAGTAAGTCTTTACTAACTTATTGTAAGGAAGAATTAGAAAGAGAAACTGCAAAATTAAATTTAATAAATCAAGAGTTAGAACAAGACAAAATGGTAGAAATACCAGATTCTAAAGAAGAAAATCGATTAATATTCGTTCCAACTGCAACAGGAAAAATTCTAGCCTTAGAAGAAGTAAAAAAATTAAGTGATTATAGAGAAGATATTTATAAATTATTCCAAACCATAAAAAAAGGAACTTTTCGAAACTTTAAAAGATTCGGTGGATATAATAATAAAACTGCTGGTATCAGTGAAGTGAGAGATATTGATGGACAACTAAGAATCGCTATGGATCAAATTGGACCAAATGCATATGCAATTATTTCTGTATTTCAGAAAAAAGAAGAAAAATCTAGTAACTATTTTGAACAATTAGAAAGAAAAATAGCAAACTATAGAAATATGAGACCCATATTAGTATCTAATTTAGAAGAGGAAGAATTTAAAAGAGAAAATGAAGAGTATGAACAAATGCTTTGGAATATATTAGGAAAAGATAAAAAAGAAGAGAGGGGAAAGAAAAAATGCAAGAAATTATTACCACCAAACTCAGAAACGAACAATTAAAATTAGAAAAACAACAACAAGAACCAAGGGAAGAACTAGAATTTTTTCGTGCATTTTTTCAAGATGTTGATTTTTCGAATTATCACACATATTCCAAAATAAAAGAAGAAGACTTTTTAATTGCTTATGTAAAAAGTGAAAAAAAAGAATATAACCTTAATGAATTAAGAGGACATATTTCTAAAATAATAAAATTATATCAAAAGAACTCATTAGAAGAAATAAATGTTTTGATTGAAACCATTAATTTTCTAACACTTCCAGAAATATACTCTAAAACAATGAGTGCTCTAACAGATCCAAATGAATTAAGTAGAGCTGCCACATTTTATGAAATCTTAGAATTAAGCGAATTTAATGAAAATGTAGAGCAAGACATAGAATTAAGTGAATTTAGTAAAAAAATAGAGTGGGGACTAGATTTATTAACAAGCAAAAAAAATGAACAAGTACTAACATTTATTCCTGAATATGAAAAAAATCCTCATGCCTGGGGAATGGCAATGTCTACCTTATACGCTATCAAAAAAACAATAGAAAGACAACATGAATTAGAACAGGAATACGATAGTATTTCAAAGAGAATGTCAATAAATGTGTTTCAGAAAAAGAAAAATATCGATGCCATAATGGAAAGCGAAGGGTATGCCAGACTAATAAAAGATTCTTGTAAAAAAATGATAAAATATTATTATTCCCTAGAAAAACAAGACAAAAAAGAAAGAGATAATACGAAAAGAAGAATAGATGAATATCAAGTCGTAATAGATAGATTAACCCATATAGAAGAACAACCAGAAATTACAGATTATAGAAAATGGATAGAAAAAATACCTACTCCAGAACTGCAAATAGATATTTTAACAACCATCTATCAGCATAATAAAAAAACATACGACCATCTAGAAGAAGAATACCAAAGCCTATCAGAAAATTCTTTAATAAATTATCAAAGATTAATAGAAGATTATCATTTAGTAAATATATCGATAGACCAATTAGCAACGAAACATTCCTATAGGGATGCCGAATGGATATTAAAGACCTTAATGGAGTTAAACATAAAAGATCCTATAATACTAGGTCATGTTTTACAAACGACTTCTAAAAGTTATATGGAAGAAGTAAAAAGGTTAGTAACCGAAAAAATAATAACTGTAAAAGCTCTAAAGGGTCAAATACCTATTTTTGAAGAACAAAATAATTATGTACCAAGAATAAGAAGAAATGCCAAAGTATTAAGAGAAAAAGGACTAAAACAAAGTACAATCTCTAATTTAAAAGAGGCATTAATAGTAGAAGAGGCATCTTTAGAAAGAAACACGTCAGTTTTAAAAGACTATCAATTATTAGACAACTTAGGACAAGCATCCAATGTAGAATTTTTAAAAGAAAATAATATTGAAGAAAAACTAGATTTATTACTAGAACAAGGATTAGAAACAGAATTAGAGCAAGATTTAGGATTGTTAAGTTATGACAAATCTAGAATGCATAGACTAAAAATAGTAAAGGAATTAGAAGATTTAGATGTCCAAGTACCAAAAGAAACACTAAAAACGGTACTGACAACCACACAATTTATTGTTTCAGAAGAAGATATTGATAGTTATATTTTTGAACAAGAATTATCAGAAGAAGAAAAAGAATCGTTAACGATATCAACAGAGGATATAATAGAAACTACAAGATGTTATTACTATCAAGGGTTATATTTCTCGAAAAACAAAGTAAATAGAACCATACAAGAACTAGAAAATTTAAACCAACCAACAACTGTGGCAAATATGTTATTTACCAATAGAAAATTATTACCATCAGAAAAAGAACAACTAACAGGAATAACCAAAAGATAACAAAGGAGGATGGATATGGAAATTAAAATAATAGATATAAAAAAGGCAACTTCCCAAGAAATAATGGAAACATTAGATGAAAATAATCGAAAGGTAACCTTAATGTCTACGGAAATAGAAAAATTAAAAAAAGTAGCATCAGAGGAAAGAAAAATAATAATAGATAGTCCTAAAAAGCCTTATATAGAATTATCAGGGGAAGAGGAAGAAGAAGATTCTCTAGAAGAGGAATTAAGTTACTATGTAGAAAACTTTAATAATGCAACACTAGAAGAATTAAAAGAAAGTACGGATGATATATTACCATCCCAGGAAAATCCAAATTATCAAAATATTATGCTTCGATTACAAATAGAATTATTAAAATCTATAAAAGAAGTAAACGATATTATAAAAGAAACTGGGAAAGGTAACCAAGAAGAACTAGAATACTATAAAGAAGAACTACAACAATTAAGAAAGAAATTAGATTTATTAAATAGTCCTGTAGAAAAAGATACAAAAGGAGAAGACCAAAGAAAAAATACTTTAATTTTTTCTCCAACACCAAGTGGAAATATTCGAGTATTAGAAGAAATCGAAAAAAGAATTCCTCAAGAATATTATGCAGGATTCCAAGGACTTTTTGAATCTATCCAAACAGGAAGATTTAAAAATGTTAGAAGATTTGTAGCAAGCAACGCAAAAACTGCAGGATTTAGTGAAGTAAAAGATCATAAGATAAGAGTAGTCTTTGATAGAATAGGACCACACGCATATGTAGTAATTACAGCATTTATGAAAAAAAGTGATAAAGATAAAGGCTATATTGACCCATTAAAAGGGATATTAACAGACTATAAGAATAATGTACGAGATAATTTAAAAAGAAATCTAGAAAATGGAGAATTTTTAGACTTACAACAACATTATGAACAAGAACTGTTTAATAAACTATCCAAAGTACCAGAAAAACCATTAGAAAGGGTGAAAACAAATGAAAGCACAAGACCTTCTAACGGAAATAACTAAAGAGAAAGAAAAATTAGAACTAGAGTTAGAAAATCAAACTCAACAAAGAGAGTTGGATTTTTTAACGAACTATCGAAACAATAACCGCATAGAAAAATTTACAGATTTAAAAAAAATAGACATGGTAGATATGGCCATAGCTTATTGTATTAGTGCCAACCCTAATCTTTCTTTAAAAGAAGTACAAAATGCATTTCGTAAGCTAGAACCCTTTATGGAAATAAAGTCTCCAGACCAATTTATGTATATTTTTAATGATATCCAAGAAATATATAGGAATAATGAACTTTCCAAAATTGAGGAAGCATTATACGAAAAAAACATTTTAATAAAAGCCTTTAAAACAGCAATAATATTAGCCAATGCAAAAATTGATGGTAAAAAAGATTTATATATATCGCTTTTGATGAATGAAGAAAGTATCCTTCTTCCTTATTTCAAATTATTAGAAAAAGATAAGGAAACGGTAGAACAAGCAACCTTATTCATCGCAACCGTAATCGGTGGAAGAGGAATTATTCGAAAAGGGCCAACACCAGGGGAAGTCTGGACAGGAAGAAAAAAATTTAGAATAGAAGATTTACCTGCTGACATGAAATCTATGTTAATAAATATAGAATATGGTCCAGAACCTTTAAATAATGAATTAACTGTAATTGACCAACGTATAAGAGTCTTAAAATCAGAGATTAAAGAACAAAAGAAAAAAGCTCGTAAAGAACTAGAGGCATATGAAAGACTAGAAAGAGAATTAAAAAAAGAGCCTACTGGAATCATACGTACTCAACATCAATTAACAGCACAAATACAAAATGAAGAAATAAAGAAAAAAGTATTACAATTCATCTATGAACAGAATGAAGGATATTATCAAGAAATCGAAAGAACTTATCAACAATTAACAGAAAATTCTGTCACTAAGTATCAAGCACTCCTTCAAGAATATGGAATTTCAAAGGATAGATACCAAGATAAAGATGTAATGAAAAATTCGCTACAAGAAACAAAAGAAATGTTAGAAGTATTAACGTCTCTTGGTATAGAAGATAAAACAGAGATTGTAAATATATTAAAAACTAGTTCCAAAGCTTATTTAGATAAAATAGTATCTACTATAAATGAAGGGTATTTTAGTAAAGAATTTGCAAAACAAATACCAAGTATTTTAATAGAAGAACAAGATTTTTATAGTGTTTTCAAAGGAAATAAAGAATCGATAGAAGAGAAAAAGATAAATCCAATGATGTTATCAAAAGATGAAAAAACTTGGTTAACATCTCCAGAACAATTAAAAACGAATCTAGCTATATTAGAAGAATATCAGTTATTAGGAAGTATGTCGAAAACAGAACAATATTCATTTTTAGGAAAAGAAACTCTAGAAGCAACGATAGATACAATTTTAGAATTAGGGCTAGAACCGATGTTAGATCAAAGCTTAGATTTATTAAATTATGATGATAAAAAATGGATGCGTATTCGTGTATTAAAAGAATTAAATATGATACCATCCGAAAAAAATAACTTAATAGAGGTATTAGAAAAACCATCTTTCTTTGTACCAGAGGAAAGAATAGAAGAATATATATTCGAAGGAACACCAAGAACTCCAAGAGAAACAACACAAGAAGAAATGAACGAAGAAGATATTAGAAAACAACTAAGTTCTTTCCAACAAACAAAAAGAACGTATAACATTGATGGAGTAATTTTATCTAAGAACAAAGTAGATAGAAATTTAAGAAATGTAGTCCAAGAACCAATATCAACAAGAGATAAAATTTACTTATCTTTAGTAGATAATACAATATTACAAGAACAAGAACTACAACAAATAGAAAAGGCAATCCAGTCTCCAGTGAAAAAGTTGACATAACAAAATAGATATGCTATACTTTAACTGTTTGACGCCTCATGCTCAAACCGCATTGAAAAGGTAGAAACAAGATATCTTGTGCCTTAAGAGCGAGTCTTAAGTTAAAAAAAAGGAGGTATACGAATGAACGCTGTAATTAAAGTTGGAGGAAAACAATATTACGTAACTGAAGGAACAGAAATTTTTGTAGAAAAATTAAATGCTAACGTTGGTGATATTGTAAAATTCGACCAAGTATTAATGCTTGATAGTAAAATAGGAAGTCCTTATCTTACTAATGTTACTGTAGAAGGTAAAGTTATCAAAAACGGTAAAAATAAGAAAATCACTGTCTTCAAGTATAAATCTAAAGACAGATCTAACCGTAAGAAACAAGGACATAGACAACCTTATACTAAAATTGAAATTACAAAAATTAACGGTTAATTATGATTCAAGTAAAAGTAGAAAAAAACCATGCAAAATACAAGAAAATAACTATCTTAGGTCATGCCATGTATGATGACTATGGAAAAGATATTGTTTGTAGTGCAGCAAGTAGCATTGTAACAACAACAGTAAATGGTATTTTAGCATTAGATAAAGGTAGTCTAAGTTATATGATTAGTAAAAAAGGTATGAGTATTAATATAAAAAATGAAGATGCTACAACCCAGATACTAATCGGTAATATGGTTAGTCTTTTAAAAGAGTTGGAAAAAAATTATCCAGCAAATATTGAAGTAAAGTAAGGAGGAGAATTATGGAATTTTTGAAGTTAAATATCCAGTTGTTTGCTCACCATAAAGGGCAAGGTTCTACATCTAATGGTCGTGATTCTGCAGGACGTAGACTTGGAGCAAAAGCAGCAGATGGTGAATTTGTAACAGCAGGTTCTATTATATATCGTCAACGTGGAACAAAGATATTCCCAGGAACGAACGTTCGTCGTGGAAATGATGACACATTATTCGCAACTGTTGACGGAATTGTAAAATTTGAACGTTTAGGAAGAGATAAAAAACAAGCTTCAGTTTATCCAGTAGAAGATTAAAAAGAGAACCTATGATAGGTTCTTTTTTAGAAAAATAATAAAAAAGACCTAGAAAAGAATCTAGGTCTTCCAATTTTTCTAAAAATATGATATAATATGGGAAACAAGGAGGTCCTATGGATAACAAGATTAAAGTAACAACTCCAGATAATCAAACGATAGAAGTAGAAGTATTAGATATTTTCAATGTAGTAGGATACGAAGGAAAGGAGTACATTCTATATTCTTTAGGAGAAGAAATAGATGAGAATAATGAAAGAGCCTATGTATCTATTTTAGAACAACACGGAAACGATTTCGTTTTAGCAGAAATTAAAGATGAACAAGAATGGATAACAGTCCAAAAAGCCATAGAAGAAGGAATTCGTATGGAAGAGGGGGAGAAAAATGCGTAATTCAGATGAAGTATATTTAAAATTATTAGAGGAAGAAGAAAAAAAATTAAGAAAAAGAATTGCCGAACTAGAAGCAAAAAGGGAATTTACAAATAGAATTCCAATAAAGTTAGAAGGATTAAAATTACAGCAACAGGCGCTAAAAGATAAAATAGAAGAATATAACGAAAGAGGAATATATTCTGATAAGAAAGAAGAAAAATTATATCAATTAGATGCACAAGCGGAAAGTATTATCGAAAAACAAATACCAATTGAAAGAAAGATTGCGGAATTAGAAGCCTTAAGACAGAGGGCAGAAACAACAGTAGAAGAAAAATATAATATAAGAAGAGAAATTGCTCACCAGAAGCAAATGTTATATAGCTTAAAAGGAAAAAATATCGCAATTAATCGTAAACAAAGAAAAATTATGATTTCTAAATTTCATAAGGAACAAAAACGAGAAAAATTATTAGGTAAACAACAAGGAAAAGTAAGTGTATATGAAGATCGATTAGACAGAATTGCAGAGTTACAAGAAATGTTAAGTCCAGAAGATAGTTTTATCGATCGTATAAAAAATGGATATTACAACCTAAAAGGAAAATATTACGAAAGAAAACTAGATCGTGCTGAAGAAGTATTAGAAATCATGCAACAAAGTGATTCTAACATCGTTGTTCGTGGAGCGAATGTAGTGAACCTTGGTAGAAGAGCCGCAGACACATTAAGAAACAGAATGCATAGATCAAGAGAAACAGCAGAAACTTTAGCGAATAGTGCACCAACGCAAAATAATCCAGGAACAGCATTATCAGTAGTAGTAAGATAGAAGAAAAGAATTCTTTTCTTCTATTTTTGAAAGAAAGGAGGAATTTTTATGTTTGTTGATGAAGTCGAAATTAGAGTAGAAGCAGGAAATGGTGGAGACGGTTGTACAGCATTTCGCCGTGAAAAATTTGTTCCCATGGGAGGTCCCTATGGCGGTAACGGTGGCCATGGTTCCGATATTATTTTTAAAGTGGACGAAGGACTTCATACCCTTTTAGACCTAAGATATCAAAAGTTAATCAAAGGAAAAAAAGGAGAAAATGGAAGAGGAAAGAATCAACATGGAAAAGGGGCCGAACCAATAATTATAAAAGTTCCTCAAGGAACGGTAGTAACCGATTTAGATACAGGACTAATTATTGCCGATCTATCGAAAAAAGAAGATCAAGAAATTATTGCGAAAGGTGGTCGTGGAGGTAGAGGAAATACGGCATTTAAAACCCAGACCAATACCGCTCCGGATTATTCAGAAAATGGAGAAGAAGGAGAAAAGAAAAACTTAAAAGTAGAAGTAAAAATGCTCGCTGATGTGGGGCTAGTAGGTCTTCCAAGTGTAGGAAAAAGTACAATTATTTCGATGGTATCAAGATCAAAACCAAAAATTGCCGCTTACCATTTTACCACCCTTCATCCAAATTTAGGAGTAGTAAAAGCAAGTGATGGAAGAAGCTTTGTAATGGCTGATCTTCCAGGACTAATCGAAGGAGCTAGCGAAGGAGAAGGGTTAGGAGATAAGTTTTTAAAACATATTGAAAGAACCAAAGTAATTGCTCATGTAATTGATATGGGAGCTAGTGAAGGTAGAGATCCTTATGAAGATTATGTTTTAATTAATAAAGAATTAAAAGCATTTAATGAGAAATTAACCAAGAAACCACAAATTATTATTGCTAATAAAATGGATTTAACAAATGCCAAAGAAGAATTAGAAAAATTTAGACAAAAAGTGGGACCAGAAATAGAAATTTATGAAATATCAGCAGCAACCAACCAAGGACTTCAAAAAGTAATTGATCGCCTAGCTGATTTAGTGGATGAAGTTCCTAACAGCCCATTATATGAAGATAGTCAAATTGAAAGTCATGTACTATACAAATTTAAAAAAGAAGAACCATTTACAATTACAAGAGATGATGATGGTACCTGGGTAATTCAAGGAAAAGAAGTAGAAAGAATTTTCAAAATGACCAAATTTTCATCTGATGAAGCTGCCTATAAATTTGCTAAGAAGTTAAGTAGAATGGGAATTGACCAAAAACTAGAAGAATTAGGAGCCGAAGAAGGAGATCAGGTTAGAATATTAGATTTTTACTTTGACTATAGAAACTAAGAGGAGAGTAAATTATATGGATTCAAAAGAATTAACGAAAAAGACCGCGGATTTGGAAGGTAGAATATCAGGAATTAACAAGTGGATTAAAGAAAATCCCTTGGTTACAGATCCTAATGCCTATGAAATAACGGATTGTAATGTAAGTTTTGCAGAATGTTTGGCAGAATATAAAGAACAATTAGGAGAAGAAGTAGCAAATTCCCCTCAGATTTCATCCTTTGCAAATGGAAAAATTATGAATCTTTCTGAAGTGAAAAAAATAAGTGAAGGAATTGATGAGATGGAAAAGTTAAGAGGAATAGCCCATCATGAATTCTTTTTAACACCAGAAGCAAATGCTTTATTCTGCGGAATAAAAGAAAGTATCAGAAGACTAGACTATCAGATACCACAAACAGAAGAAATGCAAAGAACAAAAAAAGAATTACTATGCAAAAGTATGAGTGTTCCATTTTATATTTGGCAAGTACAGCGAACAGAACCAGAATATCAATATGATAATGTCGAAGAATTTAGCAAGATGAAAGCTAATCTGGATCTCTATAAGAAAGAAGGCAATACTCAATTTGTTCCTGAGATAGAATCACTATTTAGGGTAATTGAACAAAACTATAAATATAAAGAAACAAAAGTAGAAAAAAAACAAGCCTAGAAATCTAGACTTTTTTTCTTTTCCAAGAATAAAATATGTAGTATAATAACTTCATTAGCGAAGAGGAAAAAAGATGATAAAAGAAGAAATTACAACTGTACAATTATTTTATTTAATTAATGAATTTTTAAGAAAACATTCCAAAGATTATTCGGATAAAGAAAAAGAATTTATCTTAAAAAATTGTGCCTGGGGCAGAAAAAAAGTATTGGTACCAGATATTCTAAGACAGATATACGATGAATTAGGAATCGTAGAAGAAAGTAAAAATGTTTATAATGGATTTATAGATTTATTAGCAGAAAATTTTGATATCAATAGAAATATAGTAGAAATAGGGGGAGGAAAAATTCCTACTTTAGCAAAAAAAATAGCTCTTAGACAAAAAAGTGGAACAATTACGGTATATGATGATAAATTAATAACGACAAAAACTTTAATACAGAATTTACTTTTAAAAAAAGAACATATAAAAAAGGATAAAATATTAAAAAATGCCGATATGCTAGTTGCTTTTATGCCATGCGATGGAACAGAAACAGCAATTCATTTAGCCAAGGAAAACAATTTGGATTTTATGATAGCTTTCTGTGAGGGCTCTTGTCACAATGAAATATTTTCTCCGATGGAAGAAAACTGGGAACAATCGATGATATACGAAGCCAGAAAAGCTGTAAGAGAGGGAAAACTTGGTAATTTAGAAGTAGAGTATATGAAAAAAAGATATCAGAATCCATATCCCGTTATTTATAACAAAAGATAGCTACCGAAATGGTAGTTATTTTATTTGGTGTTCTATCTTATTTTGTGCTATAGTTATTATAATGAGAAGTAAAATAGAAGAAGGAGGACCATATGAATTTTGAGATAACTCCAGAAGAAAAATTAGAAACATTAAAAAATCTATACGAAACGGAAGAAGAGGAAGAAAGACGCAAACTTATTTTATATCAAATAAAAGAAATCGAGGATGTAATCAATGTTAGAAATGAATTGGAAAAAAGAACTAATAACTGAGCAACAAAAATTAAAAACAGACTGCAAATGCCCCAATTGCGGTGGAGATGCATTTGGTAAAACTTTCGATTGTCAATTTTGCGGTAAAGAAAACCAAGAATTAAAAGAGGATATAAAGAATATATCAGGAATATTAGAAAATTGTAGCGAAGAAGAATTAAAGTCACCCTTTGTTATGATAAGTTTAAAAAAAATGGAAGAGTATAGTCCGTTAGTTTCTAGTATGGATAGGGAAGAAATAGAGAAAGAATATTTAACTTGGTCCAAAAAGATGATTGATGATTTACTAGCAGCAAAGGAGTTGTCAAAAGAAGACCAAGAAGGATTGATAAATTTATTTGATAATGGGGATTATTATCAAGAACAGATTGCTGCTACATTACAAAATATGGTAATAGCGAATACCGCAACACAACGTGGTCACTATTCTCCAGAAGTAGTATATGGTGCTTTATATCAATATTATTGTCAGATTATTAAACCACATGTGAAAGATGCCAAAATGGAAAAAAAGAAATTAAAAGAGGACTGTGCTGGAGAATCCGAAGGTTATACAGCTCGCCTTGACGAAGAATCCTTTAATAACTTTATGAATGGTGGTGGATCCTCAGTCATCAATATTATTGGTCATGAAGCCCGTCACGTCTACCAGCATTACAAACGATTCCATCGTATAGTAGAAGATAGAAATGATTTAATTATGTTTTATGAAAGCATAGTTGAAAATAAAAAACCAGAAATGTATGATGAAAATTATATTAATATGTTATCCGAAATCGATGCTAGAGTATTTGGTTCTATGTTTGAGCAACAATTTTTAAAGACGATGCTTGGTTTTTCCGATGAGAAAAGAAAAAGAGATTTTAAGGCGGATTGCGACTTGCTTGTAGAGGCAGATACTATGCGTGTAATAGATGAAAAACAAGTGCACTTAGAAGATGCTGTTTTGACAATCTTAAAAGAAGAGCCAAGTCTATATGATAAATGGGCACAATTTCGTTATGAATTTACTAGAGAAGGACAAGAGATACGTAGGAAAACCACTAGTGAGCTTATTGATGATTATCTTAACAATAAAAACGATAAGAAAGATAATTTGTATCTTGCAATAGTCACAAATAGTAAAAAACTAGAAACGTTAGAGAAAAAAAGACAACAAAAAAATCCATCAGCAACAATGTAGACTAACAAAGGATTGCAGAAGGAAAAAAATTGCGTTATAATCAAACTAATAAGAAAGTAGAAGAGGTAAGAACATATGATGAATGTAGAGTTTTTAACAAAAAATGGTGTAGATGTAGAAAAAAGCTTGGAATTATTTGGAGATATGGAAACGTATAACGATACCATCGGAGAATTTATCTTAGGAGCTCAGTCAAAACTACCTAGATTAGAGGAATACAAAAATGCAAAAGATATGAACAATTATGCAATATATGTCCATTCTTTAAAAAGTGATGCAAAATATTTTGGATTTACAAAACTTGCAGAACTTGCCTATAACCAGGAAATGAAAAGTAAAGCAGGAGATATTTATTATATCTATGATACTTATGACGAGTTAGTAGAAGAAACCAATCGACTAATCCACGTAATCAAACAATATCTAGGAAAGGAAGATATAGATCCAGAATCAGAGGCACCAACCCAGCAAGAACCATCGATTATTTCCAATCGCGAAGTATACATGGAACCTACGATTTTAGTAGCGGATGATTCGAATATTGTTAGAAATTTTGTTAGTAGAATATTCGATGGTACTTACAAAGTAAGTATTGCCAAAGATGGAAAAGAAACCATAGAAATTATCAAAGCCAATCAAAATAACGATAATGTAAAAGCCATTCTATTAGACTTAAATATGCCCGAAGTGGATGGTTTTGCAGTTTTAGAATATATGAAAGAAAATAATCTATTAAGAAAAATGCCAGTATCTATAATTTCAGGAGATTCATCCAAAGAAACCATAGATAAAGCATTCACTTACCCAATCGTTGACATGATAAAAAAACCATTTAATGATACAGACATCAAACGAGTAGTAGAAAGAACTATTTATTTTAAAGAAATGAATTAAAAAAAGGAAAAATTAATTTTCCTTTTTTTCTTGTTCAATTCCTTTTTCTACTCGTTTTTTAATAATATCTACCAACTGATTCTTTAATTCCTGATCAGCATTTTCCCAGATGATTTCTAAAAAAACACCTAATCCTGGTAAAGTTACTTCATCTTGAGAGGCAACCGACTCATCGATAGCCCTACGAAGTGTATCATAATTATCTCCTTTAAAATTATTAATAATATGTTCTCTAATACTTAAATCCATAAGTTTTTCCTCCTCATAGATAGATTGTAACAAAATAGGAAAAAATATACATAAAAAATAATTGACAATATTGTTATATATAGATACACTAAACACAATTAGGGAGGTTTTTATGAAAATTTTAGGATATGATAAAGGAGAACAAGTTCTTTATATTGAAAAAAAGATAAAAAGTTTTATGGAGAACAAACAGATATTTCATCTACCAACGGAAATATATTTGAAAAGGTAGAAAATCCCAATCTACGTAGACAAATTATGGAAGATAATAAACTAGTAGATTTTACCGAAGCATATGATATGGGAATGTATAAATTATATGAAACAATAAATAAATTAGATAATACAGAAGATCCAACCATCTTAAATCAAAAAGAAGATTTACAAAGAATATATGAATTTATGATGGGAAGAGGAGAAATATCTTTTCCACTAATTGCCGAAAAAAATACAACGAGTGATGTAGTATCTGGCGGAATTACATATGAACTTGCAAGTGGTGTAAATCCATTTGCAATTATAATAACTAAGAAAAGTAAAGATGAGATGATGCGAACGGATAGATATCCAGAAGAAGCAATTACTATAAGAATAGCATTAATGGCTACATCTCTTGGACTTGAAGGGTATACTTATGCAGCCTATAAGCCACAGGTAGAATTAAGCGAAGATAGAAAAACCATATCTTTTGGAGTAGATTTTGTATATTACGCAAGTTCTATGCAAAGAAGCGAACAAAAAATGATATCTGAAATGGAACAAGAAAAAAGAACAGAAACTCGTAGAAATAAATCTATCTTTCGTAAAATAAAAGATATTTTACATCAATAATAAAATAAAAAACGAATAAGCATGAAATAGTCAAATAGAAGAAAGGAAACTTTCTTTTCTTTTATTTTTATAGTACAATTATCTTGGTGATAACATGAAATTACAAATAGACGATACGATTTATCCAGTAGAAATAGAACGTAAAAAAAGTAATAAAAACACCTATATTAGAGTAAAAAAAGATATGACAATTCAAGTAACCACCAACTTTTTTACTAGCGACAAAGCAATTACAAAATTAATAGAAGAAAATAGTAATAAAATAAAAAAAATGATAAATACACAGGAAATAAAAAATGAAAATAATACAGGTTTCTTTTATCTAGGAAAAAAATATGATATTGTATATGTAGAATACTGTGATATATCTCTAGGAGAAAATAAGGTATTCTTAAATAGAAAAATAGATTTAGATAAATGGTATAAAAAAGAAGCTATGAAAATTTATAAAGAGCATCTAGACCAAATCTATCATCGGTTTTCCAGAAAAATTCCCTATCCCAGTCTAAAAATTAGAAAGATGACAACAAGATGGGGAGTATGTAATGTAAAGACAAAAACAATAACTCTAAATCTAGAACTGATAAAACGAGAAGTAAAATATTTAGATTATGTAATTGTTCATGAATTATCACATCTAATATATGCGAATCATTCATCAAAATTCTGGGACTTAGTAGAAGAAAATATGCCAGAATATAAAAAATATAGAAAGGAAATGAAAGAGTTTTAATGGTAATCACAAGTTTAGATAATGAAAAAGTAAAAAAATATATAAAATTAAAAAAGAAAAAATATCGTGAAGAATATGGAGAATTTATCGTAGAAGGAATGCATCTAGTACTAGAAGCTTTTAAAAGTGGAATTATTATAGAATTAATTATGGAAGAAAAAGAAGCGATTCCAATACCTTCTCCATACGTATATGTAACACAGGAGATTATAAATAAAATAACAACACTAGATACCCCAACGAATATTATGGCACTTTGTAAGAAACTACCAGATAGAGATATTATAGGAAATAAACTGTTAATATTAGATGAAGTACAAGATCCAGGAAATTTAGGAACCATCATACGTAGTGCCAAAGCATTCAATATTGACACAGTAATACTATCAGAAAATACAGTAGATTTATATAATCCAAAAGTTTTAAGAGCAACCCAGGGAATGCTATTTCATCTAAATGTTATTCATAGAAAAATAGATAAAACACTAGATATTATAAAGAATAAAGAAATCCCTATTTACGGAAGTGGCGTAGATTATGGGATGGACGTATGTACTTTAAATAAAAAAGACCGGGAAAAATATGCGTTAATTGTAGGAAATGAAGGAAATGGAGTTCGTTCCTCAACCTTTGAAAAGTGTGATAAAAAATTATATATTAAAATGAATGAAAGAGTAGAAAGTTTAAATGTTGCTGTCGCAACAAGTATTCTATTATACGAATTAAATAAGTAAAATGAAAAAAGTATATTTAGGAAAGATTGTATCCACACACGGAATCAAAGGCGAATTAAAAATAAAAAGTACTTTTCCCTACAAAGAAAAAGCTTTTAGAATAGGAAATCATTTAATTATCGAAGAAAAAAAATATGAAATTAAAACTTACCGAGTACACAAACAGTTTGATATGGTAACACTAGATAATTATCATGATATTAATGAAGTATTATTTCTGCTAAAAAAGAATGTGTATATCGAAAAAGAAGAATTATCCCTAGAAAAAGAAGAAGTATTAGATGAAGAATTAATAAAGTACCAAGTCTTGACAACCTCTGGAAAAAGGGGAATAATAAAAGAAATATTCTTTGCAAGTCCAACAAATAAAATTATGAGAGTAATGTTTGATAAAGAGATTTTAGTTCCCTTAAATTCTCCTTTAGTAAAAATAGATGTAGAGAAACAAGAGATAAGAATAGATGAAATGTTAGAGATGTAGGTGATAATTTGAAAATCGATATTTTAACACTGTTTCCAGAAATGTATGAAAAAGTATTTTCACAATCGATTATAAAAAGAGCCATTGAGGAAAATAAAGTAGAAATAGAAATTCATAATTTTAGAGAATATTCCAAAGACCCTCATCGTAAAGTAGACGATACTCCATATGGAGGGGGAAATGGAATGGTCTTAACCTGTCAACCGATATTTGATTGTGTAGAGTCCATAAAAACAAAAGATAGTAAAGTAATTCTACTAACACCAGATGGTATTCCATATAAGCAGGAAATGGCATATAAGCTAGCAAACGAAAAGCATCTAATTTTTATCTGTGGACATTATGAAGGTTTTGATGAAAGAATAAGATCAATTTGTGATTTCGAAATAAGTATAGGAGATTATGTTTTAACAGGCGGAGAACTAGCTAGTATGGTAATTACGGACTCTATTGTAAGACTTTTACCAGGGGTAATTGAAGAAGGTTCCCATAAAAATGACTCTTTCAACAACAATCTACTGGATTACCCAACCTATACCAAACCAAGAGTATTCCGAGGAATGGAAGTACCAGAGGTTTTATTATCCGGAGATCATAAAAAAATAGAAGAATATCGAAAAGAAGAAAGTATTAAGAAAACACAGTTTAGAAGGCCAGATTTATTAAAGAAGTAGGTGAAAGAATGTATCATGTAACTAGAAAAAAGAAAAAATTAAAAAAAATAGAATTTAGTGATAAAATAACAGGATTTCCTATGGGAAGTCCAAAAAAGACATTTGTAATTGAACAAGAAAAAATAAAAAATATTATCGTAATTAATAGTAAATTAGCTCATCCTCTAGCAGCCAAAAAAGTATCTAAGGAATATCAGCGATTAATTGCGGTATTAATGGAGTTATTAACTAGTGACGATGATACAGGAGAAAGCCTAAGAGAAGCCCTAAATAGAATAGAAAAATTCCGTCAAGAAATTAAAAATAAATATAGAGATTTTCTAAAGAAAAAAGAACTAGAAGAAATGGGAAAACAATTAAAACTATTTCAAAAAGAAGCTCAAATAAGATTTATAGAACTACAAAATGCAATTTATGAAATGAGTATGCAACAAGGAAAGGGAAAATAGTGATGGAATTAACGGATAGGAAAATAGAGTTAAAAGAAAAAGTAGATTCTACCAAGAAAGTAATACTACCACAATCACGAGAATATCTAAATTCTTTAATAGAACTAGAATTCTCTGTAATAAGAGATTATATCAGTAAGGAAGAAAGAGAAGTCTTATCGGATTTAAAAGTCTATAAAGAAATAGCAATATATAATATTTTTGCTAGAGCAGAAAAACTACTGAAAGAAAATGGTATACCAGCAAATATTCCATTCAAAACGCTAAAGCTTGATTCAAAAATATATTCAGATTTTTTATATTTAGAGGAATATAATAATGGACAAGAAACACCGAAAATAGGATCTATCAGACTATATGAGTTTACAAGAGATGAAAAATTGCAGGAAAGTCAGAGAAATTTTTTAAGACATTACCTAGAAACTATAAAAATAACACCATCTTCTGGAGTAAGAATACCTTTTATTAGAAAGAAACAGCAAAAAGAAGAAATAGCTTATTGTAATAGATTGCTTACTGATTTAGAATCCATAGAAGAATTAACCGAACAACAAGAAAGACTTATTGAAATGAGTAAAAAGGCCAATGAAATTATATTAAATGATTATGGTATTACTTCTTTTGATTACGAAGAACTACCAAATAATCCTCATGTTATTTATGAAAAAACACTGGTAAAAACCAAACCTGATTTTGAAATTAGAAAATGGGTTAGAAATATATAAGACAAAAAAGAAGGGATAAAAATGGTAATAAATTATGAAGAAAAAGAAACTCCAGTTTTAGAAGTTTCTAAAAAAGAAGAATTAATAGAACAATTAAAATGGAGTAAAAAGAGATTAACTCCATCTATGATAGAATATTTAAACGCTTTAATAGAATTAGAGTTTTCAGTAATAAGGGATGAATATATTTCTCCTGCCACAAGAGAAGTCCTACAAGACCTAGAAATATATAAAAAAATAGCATATTATAATATTGTTTCTAGAGCGGAAAAATTGCTGCAAGAAAACGGAGTACCTGCAGTGGCAAAAGGAACCAAAGTAGTGTGCTATGGTATGTCATATTTAACCTTTTTAAACTTAGAAGCAATAGATGAAAATTATAAAACCAACCACGAATTAAAAACAGGAATAATTACGCTAACCCATATTACAAGAGATGAAAAACTACATCAAAAACAAAAAGAACATTTCGCTAGTTGCGTAGAAAGCTTAAAAAACAATCCTTATCAAGGAATATCTATTTCTAGAAGAAGAGCACAACAAAAAGAAATGGATTATTATAATAGAATGTTAACCAACTTAACAGCCGTTGATGAGTTAACAGAACAAGATCAAAAACATATAGAAAAGACGACAAGAGCAAATGAAATTTTATTAAGGGATTATGATATCACAAGTTTTGATAAAGAAACCACTCCAGAATCCGCATATGTTTATGAAAAAACATTAGAAAAAAGTAAAAATGGCTTTATAGTAAAAGACAATATTAGATATTTATAAAGAAGAGGAAAACTATGGAAGAAAAAAGAAATTTGGATACAATAGAAAGTGAACAAAAACTATTAGATTTGTTAGGGTATACAGCAGTTGGCCCAGATAATCAAAAACGTTATTTGATTTTTGATGAAACAGGACAAGAAGTAGGATTTATTCAACGAAAAAGATTACATAAAAGAAAAGAGAATAAAGTCTTTGGTTATGTAATGGAAATTCATAGTGATAATGTAACTTGTTCCAACGTAAGAAAAATAAATAGTATGAAAGAATATGATTTTTATGATACAAGTTTTTACTACGAATTTGATATTAGAAATAAAAATGGAAATATGGACCATGTAAAATTACAAATGAATGATAGACCTTACTTAAAAATACAAAGTAAAGATTATAAGGAAATGACTTTTGAATTGATAAGTGACAAACTATATACTTGTTTTATCAGTGAGAAAGAAGACTTTAAAATGCAAGAAATATTAGTAGTAAAATCAGAAGCAGGAAACGAAGATAAAATAGAATATAATTGTTCTTATAGTTATACCGTAATGGTCTGTGATAAAGACCAAGATATTGAAGATATTTTTGATAACCAGGGTAAAAAATCTATGGAATTTGAAGCAATTCATAGAAGATATTATTATGATGGTAATAATGACCCTTATGTATGTGTAAATGTAAAAGAATGGGAAAATGGTCATCTTACAGAAAATAAACAATACGATATTAAAAAAACGATGTTACCAGAAGTGATAGAAGCTCATAAAAGTGATTATGATCCATTCTCTCATTTTAGATATATAGTAAACGAACGTTATCCATGGAAAGAAGAACTAATTGGAACAATGTTAGAAAATAGAGGAGTACCAGAAAAAGAATTTCAATTGTTTGTTCCAGATTTACAAAAGACATCTTCCAAAAAAAATACGAAAAAAGTATAAAAGGAGTATAAAAAATGGAAAAAAAAGAAAAGAATAACAAAGGGTTGATTGTAATTATTATCTTCTTAGTGATAGCTTTAGTAGGAACATCTGGATATATTGTCTATGATAAAGTAATAAAAAAAGAAGAACCAATAAAGGAAAAGAAAGACAAACCAGAAGAAAAAGAACCAGTAGTAAGAGAAATAACCGAAGCAGAAAAAACAACACTATTAAATCAAATAAACGATTATACTACTTATTTTGCCGACAGTTATCCACTTTCTGAAAAAAGTTCTTTTAATAATCAAGATGTTTTATATTTTACATCGATGCAATTAGAAAATAGATTCTCTGATTTTATGGAAAGTGACTTAGAAAAAGTATTAGAAAAATATTTTGGAAAAGACCATTCTTACGTTCATGAAGATATCGATTGCTTTGCTGGAGATGGAGTATTATATAAATATGATAGTGCGAAAAGAACGTATGAATATGAAGATATGCATGCACATGGAGGAAAGACAATATATCGTTCAACCGTTTTCTTTGTAGAAGGAAAATCAGAGGATGATACTACTTACAAAATACAAACACAGATATTATATACAACAAGTGCCGGAGATACTGTAGGACCAAGAGACAGATATTATACCAGTGCAAATCAAGAGTATGACGACTACATCCTTGGACCATATGGAGAAGATCATGAAGTAACGGAAGAAGAATATCAATCAATAAAAAACAAAATCCCAATAACAACCTTTACTTTTGAAAAAGATGAAGATAATAATTATGGCTTAAAAAGTGTTACCATTGCGTAATACTTTTTTTATAAACAATTGAAATAAAAATTAAAATATGTTATAATAACACCACTCGCTAAGAAAGGGGAAAACTATGAAGTTAATACAATATCAAGTAGACCAAATAGAAACAGAAATTAGAGCAAAAGAATAAAAAAAACAAAATTTAAATGAACAGAAAGTAGAGGGACATTCCATAGCAACAACTGACGGGATATCTGGAGATTCTAATTATGAAGCAAAAATGGAAATTCAAAAAATTCAAGAAGACATTGATGATTTATTGTATACCTTAAGAACTGCAGAGATTATCCCAACTGCCACAACAGAAGATATTCAAATAGGAAGTAAATTTTCGGTAGAAGTAACTTTTGATGATGGTGATGTAGAACAGTTTACAGGAACTTTAGTAGAAGATACCGTAATTACAGGAATGGAAGAGGGAAATATAGTGTTATATACTTCAGAATCTCCATTAGATCAAGCAATATTAGGAAAAAAAGTAGGAGATACTTTTTGCTGGGGAGAAAATCATGGAATTGTACTAGACGTACCACTTGAGAAAGCACCTCAATTTCGTAAGGAGAGATAAAAATGAAAATTACAGAAGGACAAGAACAATGGTTACAACTAGAGCGTCAATCATTAATAGAGGAAATAAGTAGATTACAAAAGTCAAGAGAAGAAAATAATTCTGCATCAAATTATGATATAGCAGTATCCGTGGCAAAATTAAATAATCGAAAACGTGAAATTAATAGAATGCTTGCAACAAGTGAAGTAGTGAAAAATCCGAATACTAGAAGAATGGAAATTGGATCTAAGGCCAGAGTGTTTGTAAAAACGGGAACAGACGATAGGGAACTATTAGAAGTAGAATTGATAGAAAAAAAGGTAGGTATTAATCCAAATAATCATTGCTATACAATAGATAGTCCATTAGGAAGAGCTATTTTCCATAAAGAAATAGGAGAAAAATCACGTTATATCACACAAGAAGGTTACCGTGCTCAGGCAGAAATTGTTGCTATTGAATTTGAAAGAGAAGGATTAGGAAAAACAACAGTTATGAGAAAAAAGTAAGATGAAAGAGGATTTAGTATGGAAAAAAAATTACAAAGTAATAAAGAAAAATTACTAGAATCACTTTATGAAATATATGATGATATATTTGAAATTCCAAATATCATGAAAAAAATAGAAGATAACAAAGAACTAACCCAGGAAGAAACAGAAAAAATTTTACAATATATTAAAAAGAAATCATTAGAGAATAAAAAGAAAAGTAAAGATATATTTCCTATAAAAGGAAGAATTTATTTTAAACTTTTTAGTTTAAAAGGACGAATGGGTGGAAAAAAAACAAGTGCCATCGTAAGAAGTACAGAAAAGGTAACTAACCTTCCAAAAGACATAGCTACAAATAGTAATGAAGTGTTAAAAGGAGTTAAGATTACTTCCGAAAATGTGTGTCCAGAGAACATATCTACTTTATTACGACAATATAAAACAACGGAAGACTATTTAAGAGATGCTCTAACTGTTATAGAAGAACTTTCAGAAAGAATCGCTGGACCTGAAAGAGATTATGAAACACCAATCGCAGAAGAAGCACAAAACAAGATGGAAGAAAGAAAGCAAAGGATAAAGTCTTTGGGACAACAATATCAAAGGAATAAAGGTAAAAAATAAGGACATAGTTTCTCAACTTGTCTTTTTCTTTGGTTTACGATATAATTAAAAAGTCTAAGGAAGTGACGTTATGAAAATAAAATATAACTTATTAAAAACTGAAAAAAATACCAAAGCAAGACTTGGTACTATTGAAACAAATTATGGAACTTATGAAACTCCTATGTTTATGCCAGTAGGTACTCGAGCAACCGTAAAATCTTTATCGAAAGAAGAATTAAAGGCGGAACATGCTGGAATTATTTTATCCAATACCTATCATTTATGGTTAAGACCAGGACCAGACATTATTAAAAATTGTGGTGGTCTTCATCAGTTTATGAGTTGGGATCAACCCATATTAACCGATAGTGGTGGCTTTCAAGTATTTTCTCTTGCGAAAAATAAAAAGAAAGACATTACCGAAGAAGGTGTTCATTTCAAGAGTCATATCGATGGACAGAATCTATTCTTAACACCAGAAAAATCTATCGAAATTCAAAATAAACTAGATAGTGATATTGCAATGAGTTTTGACGAATGTCCTCCAGCAAGTGCTTCTTACGACTATCTAAAAAATAGTATCGAAAGAACAATAAGATGGGCAAAAAGAGGAAAAGCAGTACATAGTAATCCAAATCAAGCTTTATTTGGAATTGTCCAAGGAGGAGCTCATGAAGATCTTAGAAAATATTCCGCAATCGAAACAGTAAAACTAGATTTCGATGGTTATAGTATCGGAGGAGTTGCAAACGACGGAGAAAGTAAAGAAGATATGTATAAAGCAATTGATTACTCCATTCCATACTTACCAGAAGATAAAGTAAGATATCTAATGGGAGTAGGAGAACCAGTAGATATTATCGAAGGAGTTATTCGTGGAGTAGATATTTTTGACTGTGTCCTACCAACGAGAATTGCACGACATGGCCAAGCATTTACAAAATATGGAAAGATTAACTTAAATAATGCTAAGTTTAAAGAAGATTTAGAACCAATCGAAGAAGGCTGCGACTGTTATACATGTAAAAATTATTCTAGAGCCTATATCAGACACTTAATCACAACTGGAGAAACTCTAGGAGGAAGATTATTATCAATACATAATATCAGATTTTTAATTCGCTTAACCGAAGAATTAAGAGAAGCTATAAAGAATGATAATATCTTAGAATATAAAGAAGAGTTCTTAGCAAAATACGAAGCAAAACAGGAAAAGTAAAGACACTTTCCTGTTTTTTTGATATACTTAAAGTAAAAGAAAAGAGGTAGAATATGAGAGAAATTAAAATACATGGAATCTATAGACATTTTAAAGGAAACTATTACTTAGTAGAAGAAATTGTAAAAAATAGTGAAACCCTAGAAGATATGGTAGTATATAGAAAATTATACGAAGATGGAAGTTGCTGGGTAAGACCATTAAAGGACTTTCTAGAAGAAGTAAACCATGAGAAATATCCAAAAGTAAAACAAAAGTATCGTTTCGAATTACAGGAAATAGAAAGTGTTATGGATAAATTTAAAGGAGAATAAAATGAAAAGATGCACCTGGGTAAATCTAAATAATCCATTATATATAAAATATCATGATGAAGAATGGGGAACGCCTGTATATGACGATAATAAATTATTTGAAATGCTATTACTGGAATCTTTTCAGGCAGGTCTTTCCTGGGAATGTGTTTTAAATAAAAGAGAAGCTTTTAAAGAAGCTTTTGATAATTTTAATTACCAAAAAATAAGTAATTATAACGAAGAAAAAATAGAAGAATTATTAAATAATAAAAATATCATAAGAAACAAAAGAAAAATTAAATCAGCAATTACGAATGCGAAAATATTTATGGATATTCAAAAAGAATATCAAAGTTTTTCTAATTATTTATGGAGTTTTACAAATAATGAAATAATTTATGAATATGATAAGACAACTTCAAGTTTATCAGATACCATATCCAAAGATTTAAAAAAGCGAGGAATGAAGTTTGTTGGTACAACAATTATTTATTCATACTTACAAGCAGTAGGAGTAATTAATTCTCATGAGCAAGGCTGTTTTCTCTACAAAAAACAGTAGTTTTAAGGGTGAATTATGGAAAAAGATACATTAACTAAAATTAGAAAAAATATAGTTACAGGAGATATCAATATTAAAGATAAGGATGGACATGATTTAGTATTTTTATCTATGGTAGCAGGGGATGAAAATATTGCTTTGCAATTATTAGAGAATAAATGCTTTAATAGAATGCATTTAAATAGAAGAGAAAATAAGTCAACTAAGTCAAGAGAAGAAGAAACATTGCTCGCTACGGCATGCTACTACGCTTGCCCTAAAGTTGTGAAAGTATTATTAGAAGATGAAAAATTTCGAAGACAACTAAGTAGAGGTCGAAATCCCTATCAAGCTTTAATTGATCCTTTTTATGAAATTGAAACAAGAATAACAGATGGATATTCTGAGAAAAAGCCATATACAAATGAGGAAATAGAATATGTAAAGAAATTAGAAACAACTTTAGAAGCAAGACTTAAGATAGTTGATGATTTATTAAAACACGAAGAGATTCCTTTTGATATGATGAATTTTATAAGGATTCATGATATTTCTAGAAAGAAATTTAGAGAATGGAAAAAAACAAGATTAGTACCATTTCCTTATGATACAAGTAAAATAAAGAATTTTGTAACTAAAATATTAAAAGAGGTAATAAAAACAAGAAAAAAGTCAGATTGGATGTCGCTAGATAATTGGGGAGATTATACATTGCCAAAGTATATGTTGGATGCAGATTCTTTAGATTTGTTTTATGAGATGATGAAAAGAGAAGACTTTGATATAAACCAGACAAAAGAACCCAGTAAAACAGAGTACCGAAAAACATTAGCAACGTATGTTCTAAAAAACTATATTAACCCTAAGACTGGAAACTTTTATCCAGAAGAAACAGAAATATATCTAGGAAGTCTAAATCTTTTATATAGTATAGTTTTAGATGAAAGATTTTCTCCACTCTTAACACTAGATATCATTAACAGATTAGAATATAGTAATATAAAAGAGAAAAGAGAAATAGTAAAAAGGATTCTAACAACAAAACAGTGGCCAAAAGAAGAAATCTATGATGAAGTGGCTCTAGCTTGTGCTTTTTATCAAGATATAGAAAACTACACTTTCTTATTAAATCATCCAAATATAGAAATAAAGACCACAACATTAGAAATTATCGCTAGATATATAGAATGCTATCCAAAAGATTTAAAAGAAGAGAAAACAGATGAAATAAAATGGTTAACAGAAGAAAAATTACAAGAAAGAACAAATCGTTGGAGGAAAAAGGATAGACTAGCCTATGCATTATTATTCAGAAAAACAAATCAACTTCATGAGATAGATAAAAATTTAGAAGAAAAGATTGTAAGTCAATTTGAAGAAAAAGAAGAAGTAAGAAAAGAAATAAACGGAACGAATTTTCTTCTCCCTCAAGAATCAAGAATTTATTCTAGTGTACCAGAATGTAGAATAGATAGATTAATGCATATTATTTATCCGAAAGAAAAAGAGAAAAAAAGAATAAGCGCTTGCTATGAAAAAGTAGAAGAGTTAATGACCAATTATCACTGGGTGGATGATAAAAGGTTTCTATTTCCTAAAGAAGAAGTACCACAAGAAACACTAGCAATAAAGAAGAAAACGCTCTTTGGAAATGTGGAAGATTTATGGAAGAAAAGAGGAAAAAAATGAAAGAGATAATACCATTAACATTTAATGTCAAAGATTTAGAAGAACAAGCAAAAACCGATGGACTTGCGTGTTATATCTTAGGCAGAAGTTATGACAGTGGAGAAAATGGAGTAGACCAAGATTTAGCAAAAGCAGTTTATTGGTATGAGGAAGGCACCAAGAAAAATGATCCTAGAGCAATCTATGGACTAGCCGCTTGCTACGACTTTGGAGATGGTGTAGAACAAGATAAAAAGAAAGCTTATGAGTTGTTTGTAGACGCTTATTCAAAATTGTTAAATTTAATTGAGGAAGAACAAAGAAATCCAGAAAGACAAGCATTCTCTATCTTTTGTCTAGGAGCTTATTACTATTTTGGTTTTGGTGATGTAATAGAAGACAAAACAAAGGCTTTTGAATTGATTAATGATGCCGCAGAGAAAGGTCATATTGCAGCAATCTATGACTTAGGAGCCAACTTTTACTATACAGGAACAGGAATAAACAAAGACCTAGAAAAATCAAGATACTATCTAGAACTAGCCGCATCTTACAATCTTCCAAGAGCAAAAAATAAATTATTAGAATATCAAGATACATATAAAAAAAGAGGCAAATTATGATAAAAGCAATTATCTATCAAAGTAAAACAGGACATACAAAAGAGTATGCGAAAAATCTTAGTAAAGAGTTAAATATACCATGCTATTCTGTCAGTGATGCCAAAGAAAAAATAAATAAAAAAGAGGAGGTAATCTATTTATCCTGGATACGAGCAACCACCCTAGTAGGATATAAAAAGATAAATAAAAAATATCAAATTATCTGTTTAGGTGCCGTAGGAGCCTATCCAAAGAGCAAGGAATACATAAAACAACTAAAAGAGTATAATCACATAACCCAAGAATTATTTTATTTCCGTGGTGGAATTAATTATGAAAAATTAAATAAATTTTATCAAAAACTATTAAAACTAGTAGGTAAAGCAATCACAATGGAAAATCCTAGAGATAAAGAGATGTCCCGTCTATTCGAAACAGGTGGAAACTTTGTAAATCCAAAAAATCTAAAACCTCTAATAGAATATATAAAAGAAAAGATGGGATGAAAATGAAATTTCTAGGAAGCAAAACAATAGAAACAAATAGACTAATTTTACGGGCAACTGAGGAAGAAGATTTAAAACCTATCTGGGAAATACTTTGTATAGCAGAAGTAAATAAGTATTATTTAACATGCAAATTATCTTTTGACTGGGAAAAAGAAAAGCCTTGGCAATATAAAAAATTACAACAAGCAAAAAATAAGGATAAGTTTCAATGGAGTATTATTTTAAAAAGTAATAATGAATGCATAGGTCAAATTAGCGTGCATGAAGCTCATGACGAAGACGAAGAAATTACAGACAAATCCATTAGAGGGATTGGCTGGTTTATTAATCCAAAGTATCAAAGACAAGGCCTTACTTATGAGGCATCATCAGCGATTCTAGAGTATATGTTTAACGAGGTGGAAATAGAAAAAATTAAGACAGGCGCTGCCATAGAGAATGAAGCCTCTTGGAAGTTAATGGAGAAATTAGGATTCATCAAAGATAAGAAAAATACAAAAAAATTAAAGTATACATTTGTGGATAAACCAGTAGAAATGTATCTATATAATATGGATAGAGAAGATTATCAAAAGAAAAAAGGTGTAACAAATGAATAAAGGAAAAAAAGTAGCGATAATTGCTATAGTGATTGTAGTAATCGGTATAATTATCACCATAGTAATCTATAGGAACAACTGGCCACTTCGCTTTTCTAAAGAATTAAATAGATTTTTTGGAGAGGGTAACTGGGAATACAAATCGAAGGAAACGAAAGAAAGTATAATGTTTGACGAAAGAAGAAGAAACTCTGCAACAAATACAACTACGTATGTCCCAGGACATTATAAAAATTGGGAGATAGAAGTAAATAGAAATAACAAGAAAGAATACTGGATAATTTCTAACCATGCTTATAAGATTAATCATGATAAACATTGGTTTTTAAGTCCTAAATTATACTCCGCAAAAGAAGCATTGATTCTAGAACTAATGAATATTTCCGAAGAAATTGTTGCAGAAAAATTCAAAGAAGAAATACTAAACGATTTATATTCCAAAAAAGAAGTCGAATGTTTTGATGTTACTTTAATGTATCATGGAGGAAATCCCAAACCAAGTTTTTATAAGGAATTATATAAACAAGACTGGTTTACTGCAAGTAAAGTAACCGCAAAAGATTATTTAGAAACAGACTTATATGACTTTTATTTATATATTAGAATATTTGATTATAGATTAAAAAAATTAACAGAAGAAGAACAACAAAACTTACTAGCAACAAGAGAAAAATTAGAACAAAGATTATTAGAGGAATATGGAGATAATGCATCATTTGAAATATATTTTGCAGATGGAAATAAATCAGAATATGAAGATGGAAAAATGGTAGAAGAATAAAGAAAGTTGGTGACAACATGAAAGGCAAAAATATGTATCTAGCTTTTGGTAGTGAAGTAATTTATGATGATGCCGAATTTAGTATTGAAGAAAAAGATAAAGTCGGAGTGGTCGGAGTAAATGGTGCAGGAAAGACTACCTTATTTAAGATTATTCTAAAAGAAGAACGACTAGATGGGGGAAAAGTAACCATCAACAATAAAAAAATTGGATATCTTCCACAAGAGATTCGTTTTGAAGACAAAGAAATGAATGTCTTAGACTATCTATATAGTGCAAGACCAATTGAAAAACTAGAAAAAGAATTAAATAACATCTATGAAAAATTACCAAATGTAGAAAAGAAAGAACAAACAAAATTATTAAGACAAGCAGAAAAAATCCAAAATGAACTAGATAGTCTTCATCAATATACGGCAGAAGATGAACTTTTATCTTTAATAGAAAATATGAAAATAGAAAGTGAATTATTAGAGATGAAAGTAGGAGATTTATCTGGAGGACAAAAATCAAAAGTAGCTTTTGCAAGACTTCTTTTTTCAGCATCGGATATCTTACTACTAGATGAACCAACCAATCACTTAGATATGAAAACCAAAGGTTTTGTTACAGATTACTTAAAAAACTATCATGGTATGGTTTTAGTAATAAGTCATGATATTGATTTTTTAAATGAAGTAATTACAAAAACTATGTTTATTAATAAAGTAACAAAAAAAATAAAAGTTTATAAAGGCAATTATAAAGAATTTAAAAGATTATATGCCGATGAGATGATGCAAAAAGAGTTAAGAATTAGGGAACAAGAACGTGAAATAAAACATCTACAAGAAGTAGTAAAAAAAGCAGAACAAGCATCCGCAACCAATCACAAACTAAAGAGAATGGGACAGTCAAGAAAAAAACTATTAGAAAAAAAATTAGATGAATTAGAAACAAGAGAACAAACATATAAAACAGTGACTATGAATGTAGACCCGTTAGAACGTAGTGGAAAGATTCCTCTAGAAGTAAATCATCTTACTTTCCATTATCCAAATAAAAAAGACCTATATCGTAATCTTTCTTTCCAAATGGCAAGAGGAGAAAAGTTCCTAATTGTTGGAGAAAATGGAGTAGGAAAGTCAACACTATTAAAATTAATTATGAAAGAGTTAAATCCCATTCAAGGGGAAATTGAATACGGATATCATGCAAGTATTGCTTATTATGCCCAAGAATTAGAAATATTAGAGGAAGAAAAAACAATACTAGAAAATATTGATAATCCAAACTACAATGATCAAGAATTAAGAACATTTCTAGGAAACTTTCTATTCTCTAATGATGATGTTTTTAAAAAGGTGAGTGTCCTATCCCCTGGAGAAAAGGCAAGAGTTGCTTTATGTAAAATATTAATTCAAAGAACAAACATTATTATATTAGACGAACCAACGAACCACTTTGATCCAGAAACCCAAAAAATCATTGGAGAAAACTTTAAAAACTATACAGGTACTTTAATCATGGTTAGCCACAACCCCTCATTTGTAGAACAAATCGGAGTAACTAGAATGTTAGTATTACCAGAGGGGAAAATAGTAGAATACAAAAAAGAACTTCTACATTACTATTATTATTTAAATACAGACTTACTAGGAAATGAGGTATAATATGGAAAAAGTAAAAGACATTTTATTAATTATTTTAGGAATTGTAATTGCATTAGCATTTCTTTGGTTCTTTTTTGTTATTGCCTTACCAATCTTACTAGTATTAGGATTAGGATTTTTAATTTATTTCATAATAAAAGACCAAGCGTTTTTTAAGAAAATAAAGAAAAAGGTAAAAAAGAAAAAAGAGGATATCCAAGAAGCAGTAATTATTGATGAGAAAACAAAATAGGATGGTTTTGTCCTTTTATTAAAAATAAGGAGTAAAGAAGTATATGGAAAAAAGATTAGACAGGATAAAAAACGTGTAAAAAAATCAAGTAAAAGAGAATTAATTATTTATTTTACGTTACGTATTTTAATTATATTATGTTTAATTGGAGAACTATTACGAGGTAATTATGAAAATGCCTTACTATGTATTTTATCACTAGCATTATTTTTACTACCAGCAATAGCAGAAAGAACATTTAAAATTGACTTACCAGAAATTATGGAAATTATTATTTTCTGTTTTATCTTCTCAGCGGAAATATTAGGAGAAATTAATAACTTCTATGGAATATTTAAAAACTGGGATACGATACTACATACGCTAAATGGTTTCTTATGTGCAAGTTTTGGTTTTTCTTTGGTGTATTTATTAAATGAAAATATTACTCAAGTAAAACTATCTCCATTATTTGTCGCAATTGTTGCCTTTTGTTTTTCTATGACTATAGGAGTTGCCTGAGAATTTTTTGAATATGGAATGGATACTTTTATAGGTGTAGATATGCAAAAAGATGAATATGTAGAAAAGATAAATACGGTAACACTAGATCCAAAGCAAGCCAATAATGTAGTAAAACTTAAGGATATTGAAACTACCAAATTATATGATAGTAATAAAAATGAACTAGTAGAATTAAATGGATATTTAGATATTGGTCTTCATGATACTATGAAAGACTTAATCGTAAATTTTATTGGAGCAATAGTTTATAGTATATTTGGATATTTATATCTATGTAATAGTAAAAAATTCAAATTAGCAGGTAGATTTATTACCAAAAGAGCATAACTAGATAGAAGTATCTAGTTTTCTTTTATAAAAAAATTAGATATAATGAAAAAAAGAGGTATGGAGTATGAAACGATATATATCGAAAACGGATGAATATTACTATACAGATATGTTAAAAGTAATCAAGGCAATAGGTGGAAAAAATCTGGATTATAATTGGCTAATTACAGAAATAGAAACAAGTACTGGAGATTATTTTGAAGATGACTATATAATACTAACAAATGAGGAATTATTAGATAAGCTAGAAAGCAAAAAAATTCAATGGATCTGGGGAACATTTTCCGCAATTCCTAAAAAGTACAAACAAGAAGAAATACTAAAGTATAATTTACCAGGAGTAGAAAACATAGATAAAAAAGAAATAAAACCACAGCACCCTCTGGCCGAAATAGAAATTATTGCTTATGACTCAACATTTGTACAAATAATTGCTAAAGAAGAAATTGCCAAAAGATTTAAAAAGATATACCCTGGAGCAAAAGAATTACTAAAAAAGTAGGAGAAAATCTATGATATTTGAATTATCAAATGAAGAAAGAAAATACTTTGGTTTAAATGAAGTAAAAGAAAACTGGATAAGAAAAGAATTAACTAAAAATTATATAATTTATATAGAAGAAAATAAATTGGTAAAAAGAATTCAATCCCAAAAAGATTGTTATTATGAAAGTGATGTTTTATATAATCTAAGTGAGAATCATAAATTTATATTACCAAAAACAAAACGTGGAAAAGCAAAAAAATTAACAGAATCTTCTGTTAGAAATTTAAAAAATGGAGTGTATTTATTCTGGTGGAATAACAAAGTAATACTAGCTAATGGAAAATGCGAACAATCCTATTATGAATCAGATATTGCAGGATTCAATATCTCTACTTTAGATGATTTTAAAGATTGGATTAAAAAATGGATCAAAACCACTCCGGAAGAAGAATTAAAAGAAATCACAATTTTTAAAAATAAGGAATTAAAAAGATACAAATACCAAGAGGGTGACTATTTTAGATTAAAACTAGATAAAAACTTGTACGGATATGGAAGAATTATCATGGATATAGATAAACGTCAAAAAGAGGGAGAAGATTACTGGGATATATTCATGGGAAAACCTATTATTATAGAGTTATTTCACATAATAACAGAAGAAAAACAAGTACCAATTACAAAATTAGAAAACATAAAAACATTTCCCTCACAGATAATTTTAAATAATGTAATTTTATATGGAGAATATGAAATTATAGGTCATAAAGAGCTTCCCGAAAACATAGACTACCCAATTCATTATGGTAGAGGAATAAAACCGGAAGATAAAGATACCATTCATTTTCAATATGGAAATATCCATAAAAGAATTTTTTTTAAAAAAGAATACTTAATTACCAATAACAATGGAAAAGATTATAAAAACAACAGTATCAGTTACACAATAGATAACAATATTAATATAATGAGAGAATGTATAAAAAATAATTCTAATGATTTCTATTGGACACAAAAAAAATATACAATAAAAGAAGATTTAAGAAATCCAGAAAACAGTAAAGATCTACATGACATCTTAGAACAATTTAATTTGTTAGACTTACGAAAATAGGAGGTAAAATATGTCATTAGAAAAAGCAAAAGAACATTTAAAAAAATATGAATTAGATAAGAATGTAATGGAGTTTACAACTTCTTCCGCAACCGTCCAAGAAGCAGCGAATGCTATAAATTGTACAGAAGGAGAAATTGCAAAAACATTATCATTTTTAGTAGACGAGAAACCAATAGTAATTGTAGTTGCGGGAGATGCCAAAATAGATAACAGTAAATATAAAGGAAAGTTTCATAAGAAAGCCAAAATGATTCCTTATGAGGAAGTTGAAAATTACATTGGTCACAAAGTAGGAGGAGTATGTCCTTTTGGAATCAAAGAAGAAGTAGATATATATTTAGATGTATCATTACAAAAGTATAAAACAATCTATCCAGCAGCAGGAAGTTCCAATAGTGCAGTAAAACTCACCATCAAAGAGTTAGAAAAAGCATCAAACTATAAGGAATGGATTGATGTTTGTAAGGGGGAATAGTCTTGGGTGGAATTAGTGTTTTTATATTATTAAGTATTTTGATGTCTGTATTCTTTGTTTTTTTAATTATTGCTGTCATCATAGGTATTTATATACTCATCAATTATATTTTTGAAAGTATTTTCTTACATACAATTGCGAAAGAGAATCATTACAAATATCCAATAACTTCTTGGATACCATTTTATAATAAATGTATTTTAGGACGAATCGCTGATAAAAAAGGATTAGGAATAGCACTAAGTATAATAGAGATCTTTAGTCTTATACTTATTATAATTTCCTATCGTATTACAACATTACCAGGAGTTATGAATACAATTATTTTCTTGTTGATTATCTTATTATTAATTTTAAGTTTTATTTTTAATTTAGTGTTATCTCATAGTATTATGAAAAAAGTAACTTTAAAGTTTGCTGATTTCTTAACTATATTAAATGTGTTGACTTTAGGATTTTCAAGAAGTATTATTCTATTTATTATGAGAAATCGTAAAGAATTGAGGTAGGTGTTTTATGTCAAAGAAATTAATATCTGCAACAATATTAATTGTATTAGCAGAAGTGTTATCATTATCTAGAATATATTTAATAGAAGGTACTACTGACTTTTCACAATTTACATCTGGTCTATTATTAGGATTTTCTGTTGGGATGAAAATTATAGGTATTATCTTATTATTTATATGTATTGTGACTTATGATAAGAAAAAATAAGTATATAGTGTTATTTTAAATAGGAGAAAAATATGGATAAATACGAAGAATTAAAAAGAAAATTTGAAGAAAGTAAAGATAAAGAAAATGCAATTAGTATGGCAAAATATATGCGAAATTTATTTTCATTCTATGGTATACCAACACCTAAGAGAAAAGCAGTATATAAAGATTTTTTGAAAGAAGAGAAAAAGTTAGAAAAGATTGATTGGGAACTTTTAGATCAATGTTATCAGGATTTGCATAGAGAGTTTCAATATTTTGTATGTGATTATTTACTTGCAATGAACAAGTATTTAACTTTTGAAGATATCCCTAAACTAAAACAATATATTACTAAAAAAGAATGGTGGGATACGATAGATTGTTTTGATTCTGTTATAGGAGAAATTGGTCTAAGAGATAACAGAGTAGAAAAGTTAATGTTAGAATGGTCCAAAGACAAAGACCATTGGTTAAGAAGAATAGCTATCGATCATCAACTAAACAGAAAGAAAAAAACAAACAAAGAATTATTAGAACAAATTATAGTAAATAATTTTGGAAGCGAAGAATTCTTTATTAACAAAGCAATTGGTTGGAGTCTAAGAGAATATTCGAAAACAAATCCCACCTGGGTCAAAGAATTTCTTGATAAATATAAAGATAAACTAAATAAACTAAGTACCAGGGAAGCCAGTAAATATATTTAGTAAGATAGAAAAGGATTATCTTTAGATAATCTTTTCTTTTGTATTGACAATCTGTTATAACTGTTATATATTGAATATAACAGGTAGGTGATGTGTTTGAATATAATTATTAGTAATAGTAGTGATATTCCAATTTTTAAACAAATAAAAAACGCTATGAAAGAAGCAATTTGTAATAACGAGTTAATAGAAGAAGAAGCACTACCATCAGTGAGAGTATTAGCAAATGATTTAAAGATTAGTTTTCTAACAGTGAAAAGAGCCTATGACGAACTAGAACAGGAAGGATTCATTAAAACAATTCCTGGAAAGGGAAGCTTTGTTGCTCCGAAAAACTTAGAATTAATTCATGAGGAAAAACTAAAAGAAATACAAGAATATATTGAAAAGATATATGATATTTCAAAAATATCGAATATATCCAAAGAAGAAGTACAAGAGTTATTTAAAATTATATTTGAGGAGGATTTATGAAAAATACAATCGATGTGAAAAGTGTATCAAAAGTGTATCCAGGATTTCAGTTAGAAAATATTAGTTTCCAAATTCCAGAAGGAGCCGTAGTTGGACTCATTGGTGAAAATGGTGCAGGGAAAACAACAACACTGAAAGCAATCCTTAATATGATAAATGTAACCGGAGAAATTAAAATCTTTGGAAAGGACAATAAAAAACACGAAAAAGAAATAAAAGAAGAATTAGGTATTGTTCTAGACGACAGTTTCCTTTCAGAATATTTAACAGCAAAACAAACAAATAAAGTTATGAAACAGTTTTATAAAAATTGGGATGAAAAGAAATACTTTGAGTATTTAAAAGAATTTCAATTACCAGAAGATAAATTGATAAAAGAATTATCGAGTGGAATGAAAATGAAACTAAAAATCGCAACCGCACTATCTCATCATCCAAAAGCTTTAATATTAGATGAAGCAACAAGTGGTCTAGACCCTATTGTGAGAAACGAAATACTAGATATCTTTAGAAAATATATTTTAGAAGAGGAAACTAGATCTGTTTTACTTTCTTCGCATATTACTACGGATTTAGAACAGATTGCGGACTATATCATTTTTATTCATCAAGGAAAAATTGTTTTTAACTTACCAATTACGGATTTATTAGAAAACTATGGAATTGTAAAATGTGATGAAAAAGAGTTTCAACACCTAGAGAAGAAAGACTATATCAGTTATAGAAAAGACAAATATTCTTACCAAGTATTAGTATCCAAGAAAGAAAACATTAAGAAAAAATATAAATTCCCAGTAATTGATAAACCTAGTATTGAAGATATTATGCTATTTTATGTGAAAGGAGAAAGAAAGTGAAAGGATTAATTATTAAGGATTTACTTAATTTATCTAGTTATAAAACAACACTATTGATTATTCTTATTTTCTGTAGTATAGGAATGGTTGGAACAGATGCAGTAAATGCGGCACCAATATTTATTACGGTCATGATTGGTATGATTGTTCTATCAACTTTTAATTATGATGAGGCATCTCATGCGGAAAAGTATATTCTATCATTACCATTAACAAGAAAAGAAATTGTTATGAGTAAATATGTATTAGCGATAGTTGCGAATATATTAGGTAGTATAGTAGGGATTCTTTTGACGATTATTATTGTAAATGTTATAAATGTTATAAGACCAGAGGACTTAATTAAGTTAGACTTTGAAAACTTATCGATAACAGCCGTTAGTGGAATATTTGGTGTTGCTCTTATCCAAGCAATTCAAATACCAAGTGTCTACCGCTTTGGAGCAGAAAAAGGTAGAATTCAAATGTTTCTATTACTATTTTTATTAGTATTAATGATTGCAGGAGTAGGATTTCTAATCACAAAAATAGGTTTTGATATCAATATAGAAAAGATAAATCGGTTTATGAATCACTTCGGTATTCCTATCTTGATATTAGTATCCGCAATCTTATATTATATTTCTTATAAGATATCCTATAAAATTTTTAAAAAGAAAGAGTATTAAGGACAACGAATGGAAAGTTGCCCTTTTTTAAATTTATAAGGGATTTACTTTCAAAAAAATAAATTTAAAAACTTGATAAAAATAGTTGACATACGAACAAATGTATTATATAGTATTCTCATCAGGAGGGTATATTATGTATAGAGCTAATTGTTTTCGAAGGCTTAAGTGTTAGAAGTTAGACATATCTAAAATGTGAAAGTAGTTATCCTAAAGATTATAATGTCAATTATGAGATTATGTTTGAATTATTAAAAAAGAAACAGTAAAAAATGTAATTAATATAGTAAAGGAGAAATAATGAATCAAGATAAAATACATTTAGTAAATAAGATATTTAATAATGAAACTATAAGAACAGTTTGGGATAAAGAACAGGAGAAATACTTTATAAGTGTTGTAGATATTGTTGGGGTTATCTCAGAAAGTGATAATCCACAAACATATTGGCGAGTACTTAAAAAGAGACTTAAAGATGAAGGAAACGAAACCGTTACAAATTGTAACGCTTTGAAGCTTAAAGCTAAAGATGGGAAATATCGCATGACTGATGTTGTTGATATTGAAGGAATGTTTAGAATTATTGAGTCTATTCCTAGTAAAAATGCGGAACCTATAAAGCAATGGTTAGCACACTTAGGTAGCGAAAGAGTAGATGAAATATTTGATCCATCAATTGCTGCTCAAAGATCAATAGATTTATATAGAGCAAAAGGTTATGATGAGGTTTGGATTGCTAAAAGAATAAAAGGCATCCAAGATAGAAAAGCGTTGACTGATGTTTGGCAAGCCGGAAATATTAAAGAAGGAAAAGAATTTGCGATTCTAACTAATGAAATATATAAAGAATGGTCAGGAATGAGTGCTAAAGAATATAAACAGTATAAAGGACTTAGGAAAGAATCTTTAAGAGATAATATGTCTGATATTGAAGTTGCCTTATCAGATTTAGGAGAAATAGCAACGAGAGAACTTGCTAAAAAACATAACCCTTATGGCCTCGAACAAAATAAAAAAATAGCAAGAATGGGTGGAAATACCGCAAAAGTTGCTAGAGAGGATTTAGAAAAGAAATTAGAAGCACCAGTAATTACTAATGTGAATAGATTAAATTATAAATATATCGATGATAAAGAAAAAATAGAAAATAAGTAAAGATTTAATTAAGCTGTATAATAAATATGTTTGATATAATGAAAAAAAATAATAATATGAATAGCAAGGAGGAAAAATAATGAGACTAGCTTTAGCGTCACAAGGGTTTACTACGGATGAAATTGCGAAAAAAATAGAAGAACTTGTAGGAAAACCATTAGAAAAAATAAATATAGCGATTATTAATGAAGCATATGTGGGATTAGACGAAACTCGCGATAAACGATGGCTAATCAAAGAATTAGCAAACATCGAAAAATATATAGGTGGGATGATAGATTTTGTAAATTTTAGAGCTTATGATAAAGAAGAGATAAAAAAGCACCTAGAAAGAGCAGATTTGATTTATATTGTTGGAGGTCGTCAACATATATTAGAAAAATTGTTTAGAGAAACAGATACAATAGATATCTTAAAACAAATGGCAAATGAAAAAGTAATTATAGGAACATCCGCTGGTTCGATTGTTTTAGGAAGAAAGATAACAAGTACAAATTTTTGGAAAGAGAGATATCCAAAAGACTTAGAAGATGCCAAGACACATGAAGAATTAAACTTCGTAAACTTCAATATTATTCCTCATTATATGAGAGAAGATCATAAAAAATGGACGAAAGACTTTTTTGAACGTGTATTAAAAGATAATCTTTTCCCAGTTTATGCAATTAAGGATACCCAGATGATAGTTTATAAGGATGGAGAGTTAGAGTTCGTTGGAGGAAAACCTGAAGTATTCGGCAAAAAGAAGATATAGAAAGAAAAAATAGGAAAGGCAACAAATTAGAGGTTGTCTTTTTCTGTGGTATAAATATAACAATTGTTTATTATAAGTAATAAGTGGAGAAAATGGATTAAGGTATGTTTTATAAAAATAAAATGATATCTTTCTATTTGTATGTTATAATAAATGGTAATTTAGAGGTGATAGTATGGAAAAAATAGATTCATTGTTAATGTTAGACTATATGGTATCGGAAGGGTTTAATCCAAGTAATTATGAAAGAGTATTGGAATTATCGCAATCTGCTCCTAATTCCATTTCAAAAGATTTGGTTCATTTCTGTAGTCAATATTTGTTATCAAAAGAAGTTAGATATCCAGAGTTAGAGGCCTACGGTATTGATGGAGCATTTGGATATGTAGAAAACAATACTATTTGTGTGCCTCATTCGAAATATAATGATAATCATTTTCTACACACCATAGGAAACCGTTTATATCAAAAACATAATTATGGTATTCCTTCTATGGATGAATTTAGTGCAATAATTTCATATCAAGATAGGATAGGTAATGGAAATTTTGGATATATACTTACTAATACATTGGGAATTGAAGAAAAATTTTTTGGTTTTATTACACAAAAAGGGGCAAATACGAAAAATGAAGAATTTTTCATAGAAAGATGTGTTGGAATAATGAATCAAAAATCACCATATACATATGAATTAGCACATGATATAATTAGCGAAAAAAATAAAGAAGTATATTTAATTAAAAGAAAAAAACAAAAGTGGCAATGATATTATAAATTTAATATCATCGCCACTTTTTCATAATATCTGATGTATAAAAAATATAGATTTCTATGTTATAATCAAAGAAATAGGAGGTAGGGCATGAGTATTGAAGAAGATGTATTTAGGAAAAGAAAAGTAAAAGAGGATGCTCTAATTTCTTATGGTTTTAAAAAGAAAGAATCTTATTACAGCTATTCAAAAGAATTTATGAATCATAATATGAAAGCAGAGATAGTTATTAATGAAGTGGGGATAGTTACTGGAAAAGTATACGATTTAGATATGGAAGAAGAATATACCAATTTCCGTATAGAAGGTATAGTAGGAGATTTTGCCAATACGGTAAAAGAAGAGTATCAAAATATTTTACAAGATATCGCAATCAACTGTTTCATAGAAGAAGAGTTTATGTTTGAACAATCCAACCGTATTTCTAGAAAAATAAAAGAAAAATATCACATCCATCCAGAATTCCTATGGGAGAAATTTCCTAATTACGGAATATTTAGAAATGAAAAAAGTGATAAGTGGTTTGCTATTATTATGAATCTAAACAGAAGTAAGTTTAGAAAAGAAGAGGAAGGTATAGTCGAAGTATTAAATGTAAAATTAGAAGATAAAGTAGAAGAAAATATAAAAAGAAAAGGTATTTATCCTGCATATCATTCCAACAAAAAGAACTGGGTATCTATTATTTTAGATGATACGCTAACCGACGAAGAAGTGATGGATTTAATTTCAATTAGTTATGATTTATCAGACATCACAGGAGATTGGATTATTCCAGCAAATCCAAATTACTATGATATTATTGGTGCCTTTGAAAAAACAGATACTATGGATTGGAAGCAACCAAGTAGTGTTCAAGTGGGAGATATGGTCTATATTTATATGGCAAAGCCTTATTCTGCAATACTTTTCCAATGTGAAGTAGTAGAGATTAATATTCCAACAAACTCTAAAAATAGCAACTATTCAATATCTTATGATATGAAATTAAGATTAGTAAAAAAATATGATAAAGAAAAGTGGCCATTAGAAAAATTGAAAGAGTATGGTGTAAAGGCAATTCGTAGTCCAAGGAGAATACCAAAAACATTAAGTCAAGAACTAAGATAGTAAAAAATAAAAATATAAAGAGATGGAACTATATATTACTTGACTTTAAAACTTTTCTAGGAGATGATATTATCGTAGGATAATAAAAAACTTCTAATGATTATCCATTCTAAAAAGAATAGAGGAAGTATTATGAATAACTTTAAAGCAATATATCAACTTTTTGTAACGATACCAGTTACGATATTTTTAATTATTTTCTTTTACCATGGAGATTTTATAACAAAATTATTTTTAACACCATTTATCGTATGCGCTATAGCTACTATATTCAAAAATATTTTTTTATTAAAAGGAAATAAAAAATGGACAAAGTATTGTAATAAGGTATATGTTATTAGTTTTTTAACTTATGCTTTAGGATTTTTTCTAGCTTTTTGGTATCTTGCGATAAAAAATAAGATATACTCACTTATAATAGTATTGTTGATAATTTCAGCAATAATTATGATTATAATAAAAAACAGCTTCTTTAAAAAGAAACAGTCAAAAGAAGAATTGAAAAGAGAAAATGAAAAATTCTTAAAAAAAGAAAAACTAAAAAGAAAATTAGGACAGTTCGCTAAACCAACGGTATTTTTATTGTTGTTAGTTTTAGGTGTTGTGTTATTATTCTTTGGTATAAAAAATTGGTTAGTGGTAAAAGAAGAAACCAAAAATTATAAAGAAGTAGAAGGTTATTTTATAGATACCACTATTTATAGTAGCGATGAAGATGGAACTACCTATAGTTTGATTTATTATTATATTGTAGATGGAGAAGAGTATCAAATAAGTACCTCATATGGAACGAGTATGATTCCAAAACAAGAAAGCACAAGAACAATAAAATATAATCCTAAGAATCCAGAAGAAGCCAGTATGGTAGGGGGAGAAAGCTTTGTTATGCTACTGTTTGGTGGCTTAATGTTCACGATAATACCATTATTATTCCTAATAGACATATTTAAGAAAAAAGACACTGCGAAAAAAACAACTAGATTTAATTTCTTTGCTTTTGGCATAGGTTTATTTTTCTGTACATTATGTTTTATAATCGTATACATGATGAGTGGAACTCTTTCTCTAATTAAAATGTTTCATATGTATGGAGTAGGATTCTTATTACCAGAATGTATTTTAACAATACTAATATTAGCGGGGTTCTATCTTATGGGAATGAGTGTTTATAAAGCGATTACTTATAAAGAGGAAAACACTAGAAAGTAATATAAAAATACAAAAGGAAAGAGAGTTATCTATGAAAGTTTATATAGTAAGACATGGAGAAACACTGTACAATGCATTAAATCAATATAGTGATGAAAAAATAGATTTAAATGAAAATGGTATCTTACAAGCCAAAGAATTAAGAGAAGAAATAAAAGAAATAAATTATGATGTTATCATTGCATCTCCGTTACTCAGAACAAGACACACGTCACAGATCATAAATGTTCATAAAAAAGAAATTATTATCGATGAAAGAATAAAAGAAAGAGATACGGGAGATTTAGCCGGAAAAGCTTTTTCAAGTACGAATAGGGAAGAGTATTGGAATTATAATACTACAATTCAGTATGGTACTTCAGAAAATATAAAAGACTTTTTTAGAAGAGTTTATGACTTTCTAAATGACCTAAAAAGAAAAAATTATAATAGTGTATTGATAGTTGCCCACAGTGGTGTATCAAAAGCATTTAATGGTTATTTTGAAGGTCTAAAAGATGGAATGTTTTTACATCGAGGATTAAAAAACTGCGAAATAAAAGAATATGAATTATAATCAAAGAAGGAGTAATAATATGAAAAAAAGACCAATAACGACCTTATTTATGTTAGAGTCCTTAGACGGAAAAATTAATAGTGGTAATACGGATCAACTAGATGCTGATAAAGATTGGTGTGAGATTCCCGGAGTAAAAGAGGGACTTCATCAGTATTATGAAATAGAAATGACAACGGATGTTTTTTCTTTAAACACAGGAAGAGTAATGGCAAAAATTGGTGTAAATGACAGAAAAGAATACCATGATAAAGTAGATATTTCTTTTGTTATTATTGATAATAACCCCCATTTAAAAGAAAGTGGAATTGACTATCTATGTAACTGGGTAGGAAAACTAATATTAGTAACAACAAATAAAAACCATCCTGCATATACTTTAACTGAAAAATATAATAATCTAGATATTTTATACTATGAAACACTAGACTTAAAAAAAATACTAGAAGATTTAAAGGAAAAATATAAGGTGGAAAGGTTAACTATTCAATCCGGGGGAAGTTTGAATGGATTGTTTCTAAGAAATGATTTACTAGACTACGTAAATGTGGTGATTGCGCCACTATTAGTAGGAGGAAAAGATGTACCTACTTTAATTGATGGCGAAGCAATTAGTACAAAAGAAGAGCTAACGAAGTTAAAAGCATTAGAACTGATTGAATGTAATCAATTAGAAAATTCATATATTCAACTAAAATATAAAGTAAAAAAGAAAGGAGATTAGAAATGAAAATAGTAAAAAAAGGAGAAGCAGAAAAATCTCAATATGCAACAACAAGCAGAGTATTAGATTATTCTTTTGCTTTAAATGAAAGAAATTTAGATTTTTGTATAAATACAATTACCGGTAGATATCCAGAAAAAGGTTATTGTTCAAATCTAGAATGTGAAGAATTATGTTATGTATTAGATGGAGAAGGAACAATATACAAAAAGGATAAAAGTAAAATAAAATTTGAAAAAGAAGATATTATCTTTATAAATAAAAAAGAAATTTATTACTGGGAAGGAAATTTCACTTTAGCTATTATCTGTAATCCTGCCTGGACAAAAGAACAATGTCAATTGTATAATGAGTAAAAAAGGAGAAGAAGTATGGAAAAAAGTTTATTTAATAATGGTTTTTTTGAATTTGTACAAACAGAAAGAGAATATGTAATAGATAACACCAAAAAGACAGTAAAAAGAAATTTAGTACGACGTCCACCAGGAATTAGAGCTTTAATAGTAGATAAAAAAGAAGAAAAAATATTGCTATCAAAAGAATATAGATATGAACTTGAAACTTGGGATTATCGTCTACCTGGAGGAAAGGTTTTTGAAGATTTAGAAAGTTATAAGAAGGCCATTGAAGAAGATAACGTGTTGCAGCACGTAGAAAAAACCGTACCAAAAGAAGTACAAGAAGAAGTAGGGTTATTAATAAAAAATCCAAAACTTTTAAAAATATCGAAAGCTGGAGCTGGGGTAGAGTGGGATTTATATTATTATGAAATAACAGATTATGAAATAGATGGTACAGGACCAAAATTAGAAGAGGATGAAGTAATTGATGGCTACTTATGGAAAAGTTATGAAGAGATAATAAATATGTGCATTGAAAACAAAATTCAAGAAGAGCGTACCGTCGGAGTTTTACTAACTTATATTTTGAAAGATAAAAGATAGAAGGATGAAAAAATGAAAGTAATAACAGTGTGTGGAAGTTATAAATTAAAAAAGAAATGATAGAAATCGCTGAGAAACTAACTTTACAAGGAAACTGCGTATTAATGCTAAATGAACTAACAAGACCAAAGAAAGAAGCGTATACAGAACAAGAAGCTAAAATCATTGACCAAATGCATAAAGAAAAAATAAAACTATCCGATGCTATATTCGTAGTAAATGTAGATGGTTCTATAGGAAACAGTACAAAAAGTGAAATTGAATTTGCTAAAAGTCTAAACAAAGAGGTTTTATATTATACAGACTGGATAAGAGAAGAATAAAACAAGAAAAAGACAAATCAAAAAGATTTGTTTTTTTTCTAAAATTTTCCACTTAACAAGAACAAACGTTCGTGATAAAATAAAAGTGGTGATGAAATGGAAAAAGTATATATCTGTATTGATTTAAAAAGTTTTTATGCATCCGTAGAATGTGTAGAAAGAGGACTAGATCCGCTAAACACAAATTTAGTAGTAGCAGATCCCACTAGAACAGAAAAAACAATCTGTCTAGCCATCAGTCCTTCTCTAAAACAATATGGGATAGGAGGACGAGCAAGATTATTTGAATTAAATCAAATGGTAAAAGAAATAAATAAAAAAAGAAAAGAAGAAAACAAGAATAAAAAGTTTACAGGAAAATCTATAATGGATGATGAATTAAAGAAAGATAAAACAAAAGAGTTAGATTTTATGATAGCTCCACCAAGAATGTCCCATTATATAAATTTTTCAGCAAAGATATATAATATTTATTTAAAATACATTGCCAAAGAAGATATCTTCGTCTATTCCATTGATGAAGTCTTTGCAGATATTACCAAGTATTTAAAATACCATAAAACAACACCCAAAGAGTTTGTAACAAAGATTTTACAAGAAGTAAGAAAAGAAACAGGAATTACCGCAACCGCAGGAATCGGAACCAATCTTTTTTTAGCGAAAGTAGCAATGGACATTGTAGCTAAACACACGAAAGAAGATAAATATGGTGTAAGGATTGCGGAATTAGATGAAGTAACATATCGAAAAACTCTATGGGATTATAGACCGATTACAGATATTTGGAGAATAGGTAGAGGAATCGCCAATAAGTTGGCACAACATCATATCTATACATTAGGTGATATTGCCAAGTGCTCATTAGAGAACGAAGACTTATTATATAAGTTGTTTGGAGTAAATGCCGAACTTTTAATCGATCATGCCTGGGGAGTAGAACCATGTACCATAGAATCGATTAAATCTTATAAACCACTAGAAAAAAGTATTCATATGGGACAAGTATTACCATGTCCATATTCCTATCAAAAGACAAAATTAATTATTCGAGAAATGTCAGAATTACTAGCATTAAATTTAGCAGAGAAAAATCTAATAACCGACCAATTAGTCTTAACCGTAGGATATGATATTTCGAATGTTACCGAAGACTACAAAGGAGAAATAAAAGAAGATTTTTATGGAAGAAAAATACCGAAACACGCCCATGGTACAATAAATTTAAAAGAAAAAACCTCTTCTTCAAGACAAATAATGACTGCCGCCATCAATCTATTAGAAAGAATTATAAATCCAGATTTATTAGTAAAAAGAATTAATATTAGCGCAACAAAATTAACAGGAAGAGATAAAGAAAAACTAGTTATAAAATATGAACAACTAGATATATTTACAAATCCTGAGATAGTACAAAAAGAAAGACAAGAAAAGAAAAAAGAAGAAAAAGAAGAAAATGCCCTTCAACATGTAATATTAAATATGAAAGAAAAATATGGAAAAAATGCGATACTGCGAGGAATGAATCTAGAAAATGGTGGAACTACAATAGAAAGAAATCAACAAATAGGAGGTCATCATGAATAAATATGAAGATATAATAAACTTACAAAGACCAAAATCCAAAAAACACCCACCCATGTCATTAAATAATAGATCAGCACAATTTGCACCATTTTCTGCCTTAACAGGGTATGAAGAAAAAATAAAAGAAACAGCAAGAGTAACAACACCTAAAATAGAATTAACCGAGGAAGAAAAATTAAAAATAAATAATAAAATTAGCTGGTTAAAAGAAAAAGAAGCCTCGGAAATAACCATTACTTATTTTATAGAAGATAAAAGAAAAAAAGGAGGAAGATATCAAAAAATTACTGGCAAAATAAAAAGAATAGATGAGGTCGAAAAACAACTTTTTCTAATGGATAAAACAAAAATATCAATAGAGAAAATCATCAATATAGAGAGTAATATATTTGAGGATATGTTATAATAAAAATACAATAGTAACAAGAAAGAGAAGATTAAAATGTTAACAAAAAAGAAAATAACAAGAAAATTAGAAAACTACCAGGAAATAAAAGAATTAATGAAACGTTCATTCCCGGAAAATGAGTTATATCCAATGTGGTTTTTATTATTAGTATCAAAAATAAAAAAGGTGGACTTTTCAGCGTTTTATGAGGATGATAAATTAATTGGATGTATATATTTAATAAAATCGAAAAAAGTAGCTTACCTAATGTATATTTTTGTAAATGATAAAATACAATCGCAAGGATATGGAACAAAAATTTTAAAACAAGTCATGAAAGACAATAAAGATAAAGAGATTGTATTAGATATAGAACCATTAGATGAAAATGCCAGTAATCACGAACAACGAGAAAAAAGATATCATTTCTATAAGAAAAATGGTTTTAAAACAACAAGTTATTTTATAGAGGATGAAGAAGATCCTACCGATTACACAATTCTTTCAACAGATGGAACTTTTCCTAAAAAAGAATGTGAAAAATTACTAAGAGGACTTTCTTACGGAACCTATAAACGTAGATATAAAAGAAAAAAAAGATTATCCAAAAAAAGAAATAAACCATCCAATCCTAGAGAAAAAAAGAACAAAGAAAATAAGACTTAATTTATAGGGGGAACTTTAATGGAAAAGATATTTGTTTTTTATGCACTATTTTATGCATTTATCCTAGCACCAAGTTGCCTAATAGGATACATAAAAGAATTATTAAATGGAAAAAAAGAATGGTAAAAAAGAAGAAGTAAAAAGCAGACAAATTCTTGCCTGTTTTTTATGTAAATGAATCTCTCTTTTTTCACAATAGAATACATGATATAATTAGATTGAATAAGAAGTTTGAAAGTGAGAGTATGAATGAAAAAGAAGATAATAGTAATTACGCTTATTAGTTTCTTAATTTTAAGTTTTATCATGATTTATTTCTTATATAGATTTAATTATATACCACACAAAATGTATAGTAATGAAGATTTTAATATAAAAACTTATACAAGTAATATAGATAAAGACAATGATGGTATGGATGATCAAACAGATATATTAAATAATGTTCGAAATTATATAGCAACATCTCCCAAATACAAAAGCAAATATTATACAAGTGGTTATCCAGATGATGAATATGGTGTTTGTACTGATGTAGTTGCTTTTGGATTAAAAGGTGCAGGATATGATTTAATGGAATTAGTAAATGAAGATATAAAAAATAATAGAAATAAGTATAATGTTGATACAATCGATAAAAATATAGATTTCAGAAGAGTTAAAAATTTAAAAGTATATTTTGAAAATAATGCTATTTCTCTTTCGACTGACATTTATGATATTAAAAATTGGCAAGGAGGAGATATAGTAATATTTAAAAATCATATTGGAATAGTATCAAATAATAGAAATAAAAATGGTGTAACCTTCATTATCCATCACGCTAATCCATATCAAAAATATTATGAAGAAGATATTTTAGAGACAAGAGATGATATAACAGGACATTATAGAATAAGTTAAAAAAGTAATAATGCAAAAAGGAAAGAATATGAATAAGAAAACAATTGCTATATTAGTAATAGTTTTAATAGTATTAGGTGTTGTTTTGTTTTTACTCTTTAACAATAGAAAGGAAGATGAAAGTATGAATCATAATTCTAGTAATGTAAATATTAGTGATTTTGATAATAATTTTAATTTTGAAACAAGAACAGTGACATTAAATAGTGGCTATGAAATGCCAATTCTAGGTTTAGGAACATGGACTCAAAATAATGAAGAAACAGCAAATTCTGTTTACTATGCTTTAACATATGGCTATAGACTAATAGACACTGCTCAATATTATGGTAATGAAGAAGGTGTTGGTGCAGGACTTAAAAGAGCCATTGATGAAGGAATTGTAACAAGAGAAGAAGTTTTTATTACAACAAAGATAATGTCAAGTAGTTATAATAATGCTTATAGTTCAATAGATTAATCTTTAGAAAGACTAGGAGTAGATTATATAGATTTACTTTTAATTCATCAACCGGGTTCTAACGATGAATCCGTTTATAAAGCTATGGAACAAGGTGTTCATGATGGCAAAGTAAGGTCAATTGGAATCTCAAATTATTATACGAAAGAAGAAGTAGATGAAGTATTATCTTATGCAACAATCACTCCTGCAGTCATCCAAAATGAAAATCATATCTATTATCAAAATACAGAATTACAAGAATATGTTAGTAAGTACGGAATAATAATAGAATCTTGGTATCCGTTTGGATGTAGAGGTCATACTTCTGAAAACTTTAACAATGAGGTCATTAAAGAACTAGCAGAAAAACATGATAAATCATCAGCTCAAATCATATTAAGGTGGCAATTACAAGCTGGATACATAGTTATTCCAGGTTCAAGTAATCCAGATCATATTTTAGAAAATTATAGTATTTTTGATTTTGAACTAGATGAAGAAGATATGAAAAACATAGCTAATATTAATAAGAACCAAAGATATGAAAATTGGTAATTTAATATTCTAATATAAAAATAGTAATTTGTAGAGGAGATAATTATGATTAGATATGCTAATGAAACGGATTTAGAAATATTAAAGGAATACGATAACCATATTAGCGAAAAAGAATTAAGGAATAGTATAAAATTAAAGAGAATTTTAGTAATGTTTAGTAATGGTAAGTTTATTGGTTGGTTAAGGTTTAATTTATTTTGGGATGAAATACCATTTATGAATATGCTATATTTCTTAGAAGAATACAGAGGAAAAGGATATGGAAAACAATTAGTCGATTATTGGGAAAAAGAAATGTTAAAAAATAATTACCAAAAGGTTTTAACTTCAACATTGTCAAATGAACAAGCACAATTTTTTTATAGAAAAAATGGATATGTCGATTGTGGCACTTTATTATTACCAAATGAGCCTTTAGAAATAATTTTCCTAAAGAGCCTAATATAATTACAATTTATCGAAAAGGAGTAAGTATATAATGAAAAAAACTTTATCAGTTATTGGGATTGTCATATTGTCATTGTTAATAACATTTTTTATATTTGAAATAATGAGTTGGTATAATTTTGGTAGCCCTATAACAAGTGTAGTATTATTTAGAGTAATTATATGTTTTGTTACCATATTTATTATTTTGTTAGGTATAATGTTTTTGATAAAGAAATCAAAGAAGAAATAATGTTATATCTTAAATTACAAGTATGCTTATTATTTATCAGAAAATATTAAAAACTCACAATTAAAAATCATGAAGGAAACAGGACATATTGTAAATGAAGAAAATCCTAGAGAACTTGCATTAATAATCAGTAACTTTATAAAGGGTTAAAAAGTAGTTTTTTAATATGTTAAGAAAACAAGCAAAATTGTAAATAATACTTGCTAGAAAATAATTAGTTAACATGATATATTAAATCTGGAGGTATAAGTATGAGTTTAGGAAATAGTTTATTTGATGCAAGAAAAAAGAAAGGTTTATCACAAGAAGAAGTAGCAGAAAAATTGGGTGTTAGTAGACAGACAATTTCCAAATGGGAAACAGAAGAAACTGTACCAGATATTTATCAAGCGAAAAAAGAGGCAAAAATAAATTGGACTAACGCATGGAGTAGAAAGTATCCTGTTTTAGCAACTTATCAACAAGAAGTAGATATTGATAGGTATGAAAGACAAATTAGAGAAATGTTAACGGACTTGCAAGTAAAATATCATTATAATAATTTAGATAGTATGTTAGTTTTAAAAGACATACTTTATCATGAATGGAAAGATAAAAGATAAGAACTAGTAAAAACATAAGTTAGATTGAAATAAATTATTCTTTAGAAAGAAGAGGTAGAATTATGGATTGTTACCACATGACAACTTTTGATAGGTTAAATTTTATTAGTAAACAAGGAATAACTCCAAGGAATGAAAAAAATAGTAAATTAATTAATGATACAAAAGTTAAAGTTTTTTTCTCAGAAGGCTTCGAAGGTGCAATAGCTTTATTCGTAGATTTTGACATCGTATATAATAATATAAAAATGAAAAAAGAAGTATTAGCAGATAAAAAATTAGAAGAGCAAGTTTTAAAATCAAAAGATTTATGTGATTATTTAAAAGATGGAGTATATTTACAATTTAATGGAGAAAATATAAAAAATGAAAGAAATTTTGAAAACGGTTGTACCAGTAAAACAATTTTACCAGCAGAACTAAATGTTTGTGTTTTAAAAAAGAAAAGTAACAACACCATTTATTTTTCAAGATTTGAAGTAATTAAATATATGATGGCAAAAACAGAACCAGAGAAAATTAAATATTATGGGGCATTATATAATGGATCACCAGACTTTGACGCTGCTACAAAGAGGATACAAGACAAAGTAAAAAAATACTATACTAATCATAAAAAAGAGATAGAAAAATATAAAAATGATGACTATTTGCTAGAATATATTCCTCTAACATATTTTGTAAACAGGTATCTAAATAATTTATAATATCTATGTAATAGTTTTATAAAAAGGTTGCAATTTTTGAAATGCACCCCATAGAGTAGACACAATAAAAAAGGAATTTACAAATAATATGATAAAATAGCTAAGATTGGCCTCTATAAGACCAAAGTCTATATAAACAAAAAGTTATGATAAATAAAAATAATGGATAATACACTTAGTAATTTTTGCTATTATAAAGGAAATTATAAAAAATCTTCTTTAAAAGCAAAAGAAAAGAAATATTCTGTCATTTGTACTATAAACTCACTCATGATATTGTAGAAACTAGGAAATACTTAACTTGTTGAGTGCTTGCCAACTTCAAAAGGAAGGAGGCTAGAGTATGGTTAAAAAGGATATGTTAATTTGTTCCTTACTTTTAATCATCTTTTCACTACTTACTATTCTTTTTACTCTAGTGAAATAAAAAACAAAAAAGCACTCAAACTAGTTAGTTGAGTGCAAACCACATATAAGGTAAGTACTTAACTAGCAAATGTTAAGTATTTCCTATTTTTAGTTGTAAGAGTTCGCCTTACAAATTAATCATAGCATAAAGAAAAATAATCTTCAAGAAAAATAAATAGAAAATAATAATGAATTATTTTTAATAGAACAGTTGTAATAGGAAAAGAAGAGTGATAAAATATCTAATAGTGTTAGATAAAAGGTGATAATATGGAAAGAAACAATCTAGCAGAAATTCTATTTCAAGAGTTACGATGTAACACTTCTACATCCCTTGGTGAAATTTTAAATGAATTTAATCGAGGAGAAATAGGGGTGCTTGGTTATTTGGCCTTTGAAAAAGATGAAGCAACCGCGGGAGAATTAAGTGAAAAGTTAAATGTCACAACTGCAAGAATTGCTAGTATTTTGAATTCACTAGAAGCAAAAGACTACATCAAAAGAACAGAAGACAACAAAGACAAGAGAAAGACATTAGTGGTAGTAACGAAAAAGGGGAAAGCTCTAGCAAAAAAAGCGAAAAAAGAAGTAATAGATAAAATTACAAAAGTAATAAATGAAATAGGAGAAGAGGAAGTGAAAGAATACATCCGAATTACATTAAAAATTAGAGAAATATTAAATAAATAAAAGGATAAAAAGAAAAACTATCTAATACGATAAATATAAAGGAGGAAAAATGTTAGAATTAAAGAAGATAAGTAAAATATACGAAACAGAAGAGTTTAAACAAAAAGCTCTAGACAGTGTAAGTATCAACTTTAGAAAAAATGAATTTGCATCAATCTTAGGTCCTAGTGGAAGTGGTAAAACAACTCTTTTAAATATTATTGGAGGACTAGACCAATATACATCAGGAGATTTAATTATTAATGATACTAGTACCAAGGAGTACAAAGATAGAGATTGGGATTCCTATCGTAATCATAGAGTAGGATTTGTTTTTCAAAGTTATAACTTAATACCCCATCAAACAGTTTTAGCAAATGTAGAACTAGCTTTAACAATCAGTGGTATATCAAAAACTGAAAGAAGAAAAAGAGCAAAAAATGCTTTAAAAAGAGTAGGTTTACAAGATCACATTAACAAAAAGCCAAATCAATTATCTGGTGGACAAATGCAACGTGTTGCGATTGCTAGAGCGATTGTTAATGACCCAGACATCTTGTTAGCTGATGAGCCAACAGGAGCATTAGATACTAAAACCAGTGTTCAGATTATGGAACTAATTAAAGAGATTGCCAAAGATAAATTAGTAATCATGGTAACTCACAATCCAGAGTTAGCAAAAGAATACTCAACACGTATTATTGAATTAAAAGATGGTAAAGTGATGAGTGATTCTAATCCTTACGATGGAAAACAAGAAGAAATAGAAGAGACAGAAGTAAAAAAGAATAAAACAAAAAAGACTTCTATGAATCTAAAAACAGCACTATCTTTATCACTTAACAATTTAATGACAAAAAAAGGTAGAACAATTTTAACTGCTTTTGCAGGTAGTATTGGAATTATTGGAATAGCATTAATACTATCTCTATCAAGTGGAGTTAGCGACTATATCGCAAGAGTTCAAGAAGAAGCTTTAACTTCTTATCCATTAACGATTCAAGAATCATCTATCGATATCACATCAGCAATCACAGAAAAACAAGAAGAGCTAATGAAAGGAGAAAAGAATCAAAAAAAGAATAAGATATATTCTAACGACACCATAACAGATACACTATCTTTAATTAGTAGTAAAGCAAGTTCTAACAATCTAGAAAAATTTAAAGATTTCTTAGAAAATGGGAAATCAAATATTAAAGATTATACAACAGCAATAGGATATGAATATAACTTAAACTTACAATTATTCAAATCAGACACTTCTAATGGTGTTGTTCAAGTAAATCCAAACACGGTATTAGAAAGTATCGGTATGACTTCTTCTACAGGAAATACTAACTTTGTTATGAGTGATGTATTTACAGAAATGTTTGAAAACAAAGAAATGAATGACAAGATGTATCAAGTAGTAAGTGGTAGAATGCCTGAGTCTTATAATGAAGTTGTACTATTAGTAGATGATAATAATAGAATTAGTGACTATGTATTATATGCCTTAGGATTAAAAGACCAAGAGGAACTAGAAGAGTTTTATGAGAAGATTTCAAATGGGGAAGAAGTAAAAACAGAACAAGTAAGTTTTGATTATGATGAGATTATTGGACTTACATATAAAGTGTTATTAAATACGGATTATTATGAAAAAGAAAACGGCATCTGGGTAGATAAAAGAGATAACGAAGAATACTTAAAAGAAAAACTAGCAGACAGCGATGAAATTAAAATTGTAGGAATTGTAAAACCAAGTGAAGAATGGTCAGGTACTACTTCTTCTATGGGAGGAGTTCTTTATACAGACGATTTAGAGAAAAAGGTAATTGAAAAAATTAATGACAGTGAAATTGTAAAAGAACAAAAAGAAAATTCAGAAGTAAATGTAATTACCGGATTAGAATTTTCAGATGAAGAGTTCAGTGTGGAAAATCTAAGTATAGAACAACAACGCTACTTACAATCATTATCAACAGAAGAATTAGCTGACGTGATTGCAAGATATAGAGAACAAGCAGAATCAACTTATGAAAGTGTATTACAAGATTTAGGTTCTGTTGACTTAGATAAACCATCAGCAATCAATATCTATGCCAAAGATTTTGAATCGAAAGATGAAATCAAAAATATTATAGAAAATTACAATCAAAGACAAGAAAAAAATAACCATGAAGAAAATGTAATTAACTACAATGATGTAGTAGGAATGCTTATGTCCTCTGTTACAAGTATCGTAGATATGATTAGTTATGTCCTAATTGGATTTGTATCTATATCACTAGTAGTATCTAGTATTATGATTGGAATTATTACTTATATTTCAGTATTAGAAAGAACAAAAGAAATTGGTATTTTAAGAGCCATCGGTGCTAGTAAAAAAGATGTATCCAGAGTATTCAATGCTGAAACATTAATCATTGGTCTAACTGCCGGTGTCATTGGAATTGTTGTAACTCTAATTTTAAATATTCCAATTAATATGATAATTGAAAGTCTAGCCGGTGTTAGTGGATTAAGTAAATTGCCAGTAGTAGGAGCTCTTATCCTAATACTAATTAGTGTAGTTTTAACAATGATTGCTGGATTAATACCATCAAGACTTGCAAGTAAAAAAGACCCTGTAGAGTCACTTAGAACAGAGTAAAATAAAAAGAAAGTAAAAGGAGGTATTAAATGGATTATCTATTTATCATTTATGGACTACCAATCATTGCCTTAATCATAACACTAATTGCGCAAGGCTTTGTATCAAGTTCTTATAGTAAATATTCAAAAGTAAAAAATGAAAGAGGTATTACAGGACGTGAAGCTGCGAGATACTTACTAGATAAACATGGCTTATCGGATATAAATGTAGTAGAAACAAATGGTTATCTAACAGACCATTATGATCCTAGAAGTAAAGTAATAAGATTATCAAGAAGCGTATATAACGATACTTCCATTGCCGCAGTATCTGTCGCTTGCCATGAATGCGGCCATGCGATTCAAGATAAAGAAGGATATACTTTTCTAAAAATAAGAAGTGCCTTAGTACCAATCGTAAACTTCTCATCTTATGCAGGATACTTTGCCATTTTATTTGGTTGCTTATTTGGAGCCCTAGATTTAATCTGGCTAGGAATACTTGCTGAAGTCGTAATGTTATTCTTCCAAGTAATTACTTTACCAGTAGAAACCAATGCCTCAAAACGTGCCCTAAAAGAGTTAGACTATGCTCACTTTTTAAATAGTAATGAACTTAAACATGGAAAAACAATGTTAACAGCAGCCGCTCTTACTTATGTAGCAAGTATCGCCACAACAATAATTCAAATATTAAGACTTATATTAATGTTTGGAAGAAATAATGATTAGTAAATAAATTATACATTCCATAAAAAAGAGTTGGTTGTGTTTTTAAAAATACTATGATATAATCACAATCGAAGGAAGGCGAATATATGGTAATAAATAATCAATTTAAAAACTTTATTTATAAAATTATGGATTAGATTGATTATTATTACTATGTACAAATTAATAAATAAAAGAAAAGACACGGTCTATGACATAATAGTTACTGTGTCTTTTTATATTTGGAGGTGGAAGCATGAGAATAGTAACAAAATAAGTACGGCATAAACTTTGATTATGCCAGAAAGGAAGGCATAAGAAATGTTAGAAATAAATAATTTAAGTATGAAAGTAAATAATAAATATATAATAAAAGACTTATCATTAATATTAAATAAAAAAGATAAACTAGCAGTCATTGGCGAAGAAGGAAATGGAAAATCGACTCTTCTAAAGACAATATTAGGAATCGCAGACTTTGCAGAAGTAGAAGGTACAATTAATAAAAAAGGAAATAGAATTGGTTATCTAGAACAATCATTAACAGAAGAAGACCTTGAAAAAACAGGATACAAATATTTATTTACCAGTGAGGAAGATTATTATAATAAGATAAATAGTTTTTATAAACAACTAGACAGACTAAATTTAAAAGATGACTTACTAGATAGAAAACTAAAAACACTATCCGGTGGAGAAAAAGTAAAGATTCGTATGATAAAACTATTACTAGAAGAGTATGATATTTTATTACTAGATGAACCAACGAATGATTTAGATATTGAAACATTAGAATGGTTAGAAAACTTTATAAACAAATCGGAGAAACCTATCATCTATGTATCACACGATGAAACATTACTTTCTCATACGGCAAACATGATTTTACATATAGAACAAATAAAACACAAAACAGAATGTAGACATACTCTAGTAAGACTAGATTATGATACTTATGTAGAAGAAAGACTAAACAAATTAAATAAACAAACCCAAATAGCAAAATCCGAAAAAAGAAAATATCAAGAACAACAAGATAAATTAAAACAGGTCATGCAGAAAGTAGAGTATCAGCAGAATACCATTTCCAGAAGTGATCCTCATGGAGCGAGGTTATTAAAAAAGAAAATGCACTCCCTAAAGTCCCAAGAAAAGAAATTAGATAAGAAAGAGTTAACAGAATTACCAGATGTAGAAGAAAGTATCAATTTTTCTTTTGAAGAAGTAGAAATTCCTAAATACAAGAAAATTATTAATATTTCTATGAAAGAATTAAAAGTACAAGATAAAATATTATCAAAAAATATAGAATTAGAAATAATAGGAAACCCTCATGTCTGCATCATTGGACAAAATGGAGTAGGGAAATCTACGTTAATAAAAGAACTTTATAACACTCTAAAGACAAGAACAGATATCAAAGTAGGATATATGCCACAAAATTATGAAGATATTCTAGAAAACCAGGATAAAGTAATAGACTTCATTGCTCCAAGTGGTAAAAAAGAAGATATTACAAAAGCCAGAATGTATTTAGGTAACATGAATTTAACAAGAGAAGAAATGGAAGGTAAAATAGCAGAACTAAGTAATGGAACAAAAGCAAAACTAATCCTAATGAAATTAGTATTAGAGAAATGTAACGTACTATTATTAGATGAACCAACAAGAAATGTTAGTCCATTATCGAATCCTGTCATTAGAAAAGTTTTAAAAGAATTTAAAGGAACAATTATTAGTGTTTCACACGACAGAAAATATATAGAAGAAGTAATAGATAAATTATATACTTTAACACCAAATGGACTAATTTTAGAAAAATTATGATATACTAACTATATAGTTAGGAGGATAGATATGAGAAAAAATATTAAAACAACAGAAGCCATCTTTCCAATGCCAGTTTTGATGATTGCGACATACAACGAAGATAATACAGTAGATGTCATGAATGCTGCCTGGGGAATGATGTTAGAAAGAGATTATGTAGTATTAAATTTAACAGAAACTCATAAAACAGTAGAAAATATAAAGGAGAGAAAAGCTTTTACCGTAAGTATTGCGGATAGTAACCATATAGTAGAAGCAGATTATTTTGGAGTAGCATCAGGAAATAATACCCCAAATAAATTTGAAAAAAGTGGTTTAACTACAACAAAGTCAGAAGTAGTAGACGCTCCAATCGTTAATGAATTTCCAATCTGTATGGAATGTGAATTTGTAGAATATCAAGACGATGAATATGGATGTGGTGTCGTTGGTAAAGTAGTAAATGTAACAGCCGATGAAAAAGTAATGACAAATGACCAAGTAGATATTGCCAAAGTAAATGCCATTGCCTTTGATCCATATACTCATGGCTACTATAAGGTAACAGAAAGAGTAGGAGAAGCATTTAAAGACGGATTAAAATTAAAATAATTATATAAAAAGTCAATGAATCAAAATTGACTTTTGTTTTTTCTAAAAGTAAATAACTGAAAATATTGTACTTTCGAATTTATCCTGTATAATGATAGTAAAGGAGAGTAGTATGAGAAAAAAAGTATGGATAATTATTGGAATTTTAATCGTTATGATAGGAATATTTGCTATTAGTATCTGGTTAGGTCAGCCCAATAATCAAAAAATGAATCAAGTAGCTGGTGTTAGTATAAAAATTAAAGAAGGTACTCTAACAAATACCGGCGCAACTATCATCATCACGGATACCACAGATAAAAATTATTCTTATGGAGAGCCATTCAGAATTGATAAAAAAGAAAATGGAAAGTGGAAGGAAGCTCCAAAAGTAATAGAGGATGCCTTCTTTAACGAGCCTGCTTATCAGCCAGATGAAAACAATGAAATAGTTAGAGAGATTAACTGGGAATGGATTTATGGAAAATTAAAACCAGGAACTTACAGGTTTGTAACGGATGCTTCGGATGAGGAAATATCTGT
>CALVRR010000004.1 GCA_944358705.1 uncultured Bacilli bacterium | reverse complement strand
TTTTATGAATTTATCAGTGCAGAAGAAGATAACCGAAAAATAGAAAACTCGATTCGAGAAGAGATGATAGAAAAGGGGTTAAAAGAGGGATTAGAAAGAGGATTAAAGCAAGGCTTAGAACAAGGATTAGAACAAGGTCTTGAACAAGGAAAGGAAAAAGCAAAAAAGGAAATAGAAAAAATCGTACTTTCTATGTTAGAACAAGGGTTAGATACAAGTTTAATTGCGAAATGTACTGATATGAGTATTTCTGAAATTGAAGAACTTGCAAAAAATACAGATTAAGACTTGTAATATTTTGTTTTATTGTGTAAACTATAAGTTGTCAAGGAGTGAGTTCTTATGATGGAACTTATATTACAACTTTATCAATAAAGCAGTACTTTGAGGATGTTTTGTCCTATTTTCAGTACTGTTTTTTTATTAATTAAAGTTGGTTGAATTTTTGAGTATTTTATGTTATAATAGGCACAAATTAAGGGGGATAGTTATGCAGGATATTATTCGAGAAGATAAGAAATACAAATTAAAAAGACCGTTAACAGGAGTAATTCATAAAGATCGTATTTGGGAGCAATGGTATGATCCTCGAGTGTTTGATCAAAAATTGCCTAAAATGAATCAAAAAACTTATGCATTTGATGTGTGTAATAAAGATTATAAAAGTCAAACTATTTTAAATAATAGGGGCTTAAAATCTATGACAATTGGTGAATTAGAAAATTTAATTTCACAAATTGAGTATGGTTTAGTTGCACAAGGAATTGGAGAGGGAGATATTGTTGCAACAATAGGATTAAGTACGCCAGAATTAATTGCAATTAAATATGCAGCAGGAGATATTGGGGCTATTACTACTAATTTAAATTTTTTAGATAAGCCTGAACAATTATATAAAAAATTAAAGAAGGCTAATCCTTCTGTGATATTTACTTTAGATATTGTTGAAAATAAAGTAAATGAAATTATCAATTTACCTGAATTTGCCACTTCTAAGAAGGTTAGACTGCCTTTGTCTCATACTACACCAATTTTGAATGGTCAGAGATATCAGATAGCTTTACTAACTTTAATTAATCAATTAAAAAATAAAGATATTAAAAATATGATTTCTTTTTCTCAGTTTTTGCAAAACGGTAAAAAATATAAGAATCAAACTGGACAAATTATTGAAAGTGTTTATAGACCACATATGCCAGCTAATATTGCTTTTACTAGTGGTACTACTGGAGATAATAAAGGGGTTTTATTATCTCATGATGCAAATAATGCTTTAGCATTTCAGCATCAGGCTGCTAATTTAGGACTAAATCGTGGAAATAAAAATTTAGCTTTAGTTCCTCCATTCTTAGCTATTTGGGACGCTGATATTATTCATATGGCAATTTGCTCTGGAATTGAGAATATATTAGAATTATCTTTAACTTATGAAAATATTCCTAAGTATATGGAGAAATATAAGCCAAATTATGGTATTTGGTCACAATTTTTATGGGATTCTCTTTTGACAATGGATAAAGACAAACAAGCAGAAGTGGCTAAATACTTAGATAAATGTGTTGTTGGTGGTGAACGCGCTGAAATCAATCAGGTAGTCCGTTTTTTTATAGAAACTGGTATTCTTCAAGTTCCTGGATATGGTGCCACAGAAGTTAATTCTTGTTTTAGCGTTGCACATCCAAATTGTAATGTAATTGGTTCTGCTGGTCTTCCATTACCATTTAATAATGTTCGTATTGTAGACAGTGAAATGAATGATTTGACTTATAATCAAAACGGGCGAATATTAATTACTGGTCCAGCTATGATGGAAGGGTATTATAAGAGAAATGATTTAACAAAAAAAGTACTTATTCAGGATTCAGATGGAGTGGTTTGGTATGATACTAATGATTATGGACATGTAGACATTACAGGAAGTATTGTGCCTTTAGATAGAGACTCTAATCCTATTGTTATTCATAGCGGAGAGAAAGTAAAATTACAAGATGTTGCAGAAGATGTAAAGAAATGTCCAGAAGTAAAAATGTGCAAGGTAAACAGTTATTCTGGTTATATAGTATCGCATGTTATTTTGGATGATTTTTCAGAAAAGTCAATCAATGAACAAGTACATAATTTATTAGATACTTGTAATGGCTTAAGTCTAGAACAGCAACCTCATATTATTAATATTTTATCTACATTACCTAGAACGCAAGTTGGTAAAGTTGATTATCCAGAATTAGATAAAATGACTGCAGATTTAGTATTAGGAAATTTAGATAAATTACAACAAGATTCAAGATTAAATGTAGTCGGTTTAGAAAATTTAAATGTAAAAACTATGGGAAAGCATATTTAAAATATGCTTTTTTTTTGATATAATATTTTAAAATAGTATATGGGGTGTATATTATGGAAAATAGTATATTTTTTTCAATTTTAAGTTTAGTTTATAGTTTATTATTGGTGATTGTATTTTTTAGTAAAAAAAGATTTGATAGTCTTGAAAACAATGTGTATAAATGGATGATAATTGTTAATTTTATTGGATTGTTGGTGGAAGTTTTTCCGGCTACATATGCTTCGGCAATTTTAATAAAAACTAATCCAACACTTGCAATTTTTATATTAAAGTTAATTTTGATTTATTTTATAGGTTGGTTAGCTTTGTTTACAAAATATATAATTATAATTTGTGTTGATAAGAGTAAATTAGAGTCTCGTTCAACTAAACTTCCCTTTTACCGCTTATTTTTAAGAATAGTTTTTTTCGCTAGTGGCATTCTTATCTTTTTCCTTCCATTGTATTCTTATCGAAAAGGAGGAGCTGCTTATACTTATGGACCGGCGGCTAGTTTGGTATATTTAGTAAGTGGTGTATTTATTGTAATATGGGTTGTTTTATTATATAAAAATCGTAAAAAAATTAAGGAAAAGAAATATATTCCAATTTTTTGCTTTATTTTACTAGGAATTGTGATGCTTTTTGTTCAATCTTCTCATCCAGAATTGACTTTAATGATACCAACTCAAACTTTCATTACGTTTTTAATGTATTTCACAATTGAAAATCCAGATATAAAAATGATTCAACAATTAGAGCTTGCGAAAGAGCAAGCGGAAAAAGCAAATCAAGCAAAAACGGATTTCTTGTCTAGTATGTCTCATGAAATACGTACTCCACTTAATGCGATTGTTGGATTTAGTGATTGTGTTCGACATGCAAAAACTTTGGATGAAGCAAAAGATAATGCGAAAGATATTGTAAATGCTTCTAATACTTTACTTGAAATCGTAAATGGTATTTTAGATATTTCTAAGATAGAAGCTGGAAAATTGGAGATTGTTAATTCTCCTTATGATGCGAAAGAATTATTTTCTAGTCTTGCGAAACTTATTAAGCCTAGAATGGATGAAAAAGGTCTTGATTTTCAAGTTTATATCGCGCCAGATTTGCCTAGAGCTTTGTATGGTGATCATACGAATGTCAAAAAGGTTGTTACTAATATTTTAAGTAATGCTTCTAAATATACGGATAAGGGATTTGTCCGGTATGAAGTTAATTGTGTTAATAATGAAAATCGTTGTCGTTTAATAATTTCTGTTGAAGATTCCGGACGTGGAATTAAGAAGGAAAATATCGATAAATTATTTACGAAGTTTCAAAGATTAGAAGAAGATCGTAATACTACTGTTGAAGGAACTGGTCTTGGTCTTGCAATTACAAAACAATTGGTGGAGTTAATGGGTGGTAAAGTTATTGTTCATACGGTTTATGGAGAAGGTTCTAAATTTACTATTATTTTGGATCAACCAATTGAAAAAGAAAGTGCACTACAAAAAAATACGGGGCCAAATTTGACACATTTAGACTTGTCTGGGGTTAAAATATTGGTTGTAGATGACAATACCTTGAACTTAAAGGTGGCTTCTAAGTTATTTGAAAGATATCATGCTGATATTGAATGTGTTGATAGTGGTTTTCGTTGTGTTGATAATGTAAAAGCTGGGAAGCAATATGATATTATTTTACTAGATGATATGATGCCAAAGATGAGTGGTGTTGAAACGTTACATAAATTAAAAGAAATACCTAATTTTTCTACTCCTGTTGTTGCATTAACTGCGAATGCTATTACTGGTATGAGAGAAAAGTACATTGGTGATGGTTTTGATGATTACTTGGCTAAACCTATTGAAAAAGATGAGATGATCCGTATATTTGCTTCTATTTTACATTTGAATGAGGATACTACAGAGAAGTTGTTTGAAACAACAGAGCTTTTAACGGTTGATGACGATGTTAATACTGTTTTCTCTCCGTCTTCTAAGACGATTTATAATCAGGATTATTTAAGAAGTCATGGAGTTGATATTGATTATGCTTTGGATCTTTTAGGAGATATGGATATGTATCATATGACTCTTCATGATTATTTGGAAGAAATTGATGATAAGTTAAAACAGTTAAAAGGATATTTAGATGTTCATGATATGCCTAATTATGCTATCTTGGTTCATTCTATGAAAAGTGATGCGAAATATTTAGGTTTTCTATCTTATGCAGATATTTGTTATCAACATGAATTAAAAAGTAAAGAGAATAATTATGATTATTGTGTAGAACATTTTTCTGAATTAGAAAAAGAGTTACAAAAATATTTAGAGGTTGTTCGACCTTATAGTCAACATGTTAATTAAGATTTAATAAATAAATTGCTAAAGAAAGAATACTTGCGAATAAACTAAATAGAATATATATTATTAAAAATTTAGCACTACTTTCTTTTTGGTCTTTGGTTTCTTTATATAAAAATAAAGAAGTAAGAAAAGTTGCGATGCAGGAGATAAAACTTAAGAATGTATTTTTTAATAAGAAAAATATTGGCTGAAAAGATTGATTAGCAAGATAATTTATGAATAAGGTATACTTATAGGAGTTAGGTATATCTTTTCTTTTTTTGGCATTTAATATTTGATAAATACTAATACTGATACCAATATAAATAATGGACCATATTATACCATAGGCTATTGGTGGTGGTGTAAAGAATGGTAAAGTTAGAGAATTATAATATGTTTTATCTATTGGTATAGAAGAAGATAGGAACCATGGAAATAGAATAATTATGAATTTAAAAAAAGCTTTCATAAAACACCTCTTTCTTTATTTTATGTTTTAGTATATAATATTATTAGTATTTTTGGAGGGATTAGATGGAAAATGAAATTTTAATGGATGACAAGAATATTCTTGTGATGAAATTGCTTCATTATTTTATTATTGATAAAAACTATAATCCTATTATCTTACAAGGGGTTGAAAATGAAATTTGGTTAGAGAATTTGGATGAAGATTATAAAGTCGTTCGAATTGTTTCCTCTTATATACATAATGATGAACAGTTTAATTTTGATATGTTTAAGACGAAAAGAATTGTTAAAAAGATTAAGAAAAAGACTTTATCTTTTCGTATGAATACTTTAAGTATTTTCTTAGATTTGGGAGAGAATGTTAGTCAAGATATTCATGCTATTCCTAATGTTGAGTGTGTTAAGATTGATACGGAAGCAGATTTTAAGAAGAGTGATGTGATAAAGAAAGTATTTCCAGATTTATCAAAGAAATTAAAGTTTAATGAAAAAGGAATTGCTTTGTTTGCCAAAATCACTAGTGATATTAATGAGCATAATAAAAAAGATGCAAAAAAGATAAATGCTGTTTTTAAGAATAAATTTCCAATGATTACTTATTGGTTAATTGCTGTTAATGTTATTTTATATGTTGTTCCTATCTTATTTGGGTTATATGATGATTTAATTGCTAATTATTCTATTTGGGGACCAGCGATTCGTGAAGGACAAACTTATCGTTTATTTACAGGTATCTTTTTACATGGTGGTTTTCTACATTTATTATTTAACTGTTATGCGTTGTATGTTATTGGGGCACAGGTCGAGAATTTTCTAGGCAAATTTAAATTTTTAGTTATTTATTTAGTAGCTGGTATTAGTGGTGCATTATTTTCTATGATGTTTGGTGGAAACTCTGCATCGATTGGTGCTAGTGGTGCTATCTTTGGACTTATGGGAGCTCTTGTTTATTTTGGATATCACTATCGTGTTTATTTAGGAAATGTAGTGAAAAGTCAGATTATACCACTTATTCTTTTAAACTTAATTTTTGGATTTACAATGACAGGTATTGATAACTTTGCTCATATCGGAGGACTTATTGGAGGTACTTTAATGTCCATTGCTTTAGGTGTAAAAGATAAGAGTAGTTGGTTTGAGAGAATTAATGGTTGGATTATTACTATTATCTTCTTAGTGTTCTCTGTTTACATGGCTTTTGTTTATCTTGGTTAAGAATATTACTTTGGTAATATTCTTTTTCTTGTAATTGATTTTAAAGAATGATAAAATAGAATTAAATATTATAGTGAGGTGATTTTATGTCACAAGATAAGACTAGTTTATTTAGTATTAAAGATATTGATAATGAGTTAGTTCGTACTATTCTTAGTGAAGTTTGGGATGCGTTAGAAGAAAGAGGATACAATCCTAGTAATCAGATTGTCGGATATTTGATTAGTGGAGATCCTGGATATATTTCTAGTTATAAAGACGCACGTAGTAATATTCAACAAATTGATCGCGCAAAAATTATAGAAGTCTTATTGCAGGAGTTTTATAAACATAAAAAATGAAATATTTGGGTTTGGATTTAGGAAGTCGAACTTTAGGAATTGCAACTAGTGATTCTACTGGTCTAATTGCGTCTAGTTATCAAGTGATTCGTCATCAAGAAGAATACGCTAGATTGGTTCGTGAAGTTTGTTCTTTGGTCGAGGAATTAAAGATTGATGCTATTGTCTTGGGATTTCCTAAGAATATGAATAATTCTATTGGTCCTAAGGGAGAACTTAGTTTAAAATTTAAGAGTGAATTAGAAAAGGTATTATCGATTCCTATTTATTTACAAGATGAAAGACTTTCTACGAAAAGTGCTACTGATATGTTGATTTCTGCGGATGTTTCTAGGAAGGGACGTAAAAAAGTAGTGGATGGAGTGGCTGCCGCTATAATATTACAAACATATTTAGATAAGGAGAGAAAATAATATGAAGAAAAATAGTTTTTCTATGATTGATGAGAATGGAAATGAAATAGTTTATGATGTGTTATTTACTTTTGAAAGTGAAGAAACTCATAAAAACTATATAGTATATACAGATAATACGAAAGATGAAGCAGGAAATATAGAAGTATACGCTTCTATTTATGATCCTAATGATCCTCATAGTAAATTAGAGGCGATTGAAACAGAAAAAGAATGGAAAGTTATTGAAACGATTCTTGAAACTTTACAAGAAGAGGTTAGAAAAGCACAAGACAATAATCAAGATAATGAGCAATAGCTCTTTATTTTTCTGGAGGGGTATTTATGGCAGTGAGAAGAAGACCCAAACCATTACTTATTTTTTTGGTTGTTACTGGTTCTTTTTTGATTTTATTATCGGCAATTTATTTATTTTTAACAAGTCCTGTAGATCGAAGTGATCATGAAAAAATAGATGTTGTTATTCCAAGTGGTACTGGTGTTCGTGGCGTTGCACAGATATTAAAAAATAATGATTTGATTCGTAGTGAGTTTTTGTTTACTGTTACAGTGAAGACAAAAGCTAATATTTATTTGCAAGCTTCTACTTATCAATTTAGTAGAGATATGTCTATGGAGCAGATTATTGAGGAATTGGTTTCTGGTAATAGTTATAATCCTAATACTATTTCTATTACCTTTAAAGAAGGGGAGCGGATTACTGATTTTGCAACAGAGATTGCTAATGCAACGAATCATTCGCAAGCGGAAGTGTTAAATACACTTAATGATCGTGAATTTTTAACTGGTTTGATGAAAAAATACTGGTTTTTAACAGACTCTATTTTACAAGAAGGAATTTATTATCCATTGGAGGGGTATTTAGCTCCAGATACTTATCAATTTGAAAATAAGGATGTTAGCATTACTGAAATTGTAGAAACCATGTTAAGTGAAATGGATAGTGAACTTACTCCTTATAAAGATAAGATTGCTAATAACGTTCATTATTATATTACTATGGCATCGATGTTAGAGTTGGAAGGGACAAATACCAAAAATCGAAAGATGATTGCTGGTGTTTTTGAAAATAGACTTCATTCTAATATGAATCTTGGAAGTGATGTAACTACTTATTATGCATTACAATATCCAATGACTAGTGATTTAACGACAGAGCAATTTGCAACGTTGAATCCATATAATACAAGGGCTGCTAATATGGGTGGAAAGATGCCAATTGGGCCCATCTGTAATCCTAGTTTATCTAGTTTAAAAGCTAGCATTGAGCCTACAGAGAATTCATATTTGTATTTTGTTGCTGATAAGCATGGTAATATTTTTTATACTAGTACGTTAGCCGAACATGAAACAAAAGTACAGGAAATTAAAGATAAAGGTGATTGGATATGGTAGGAAATTATTCTATGATTCGAAAAATTAAGGAGTATGCGAAAAAAGAAAATATTCCTATTATGGTTGATGATGGTATTGATTTTTTAACTACGTTTATTTTAAAGAAACATGTATCTTCTGTTTTAGAGATTGGTACTGCTATTGGGTATTCTGCTATTATGATGGCGATGGTAGATCCGAATATTAGAGTTACTACGATAGAACGTGATGAGAAAAGATATTTGGAAGCATTAAAAAATGTTAAGGAATTTGAATTGGAAGATCGTATTACTTTAATTTATAATGATGCCCTTAATGTTCGATTAGAAGAAAAATTTGATTTAATTTTTATTGATGCAGCTAAGGCTCAAAGTATTAAGTTTTTTGAGCAGTTTGAACATAATTTAAATGATGGTGGGGCTATTGTTACTGATAATTTAAAATTTCATGGATTAGTTGCGAAAAAAGAAGAAGAGATTAAAAGTAGGAATTTACGTGGATTGGTTCGAAAAATTAAAAACTATATTTCTTTTCTTGAAGAGAATAAGAAGTATGATACTGAGTTTTTTGATGTTGGAGATGGAATTTCTGTTAGTATAAAAAAATAAGTTAGAGGTGTTTTTTATGTTTCATACTTTTGAAGAAAAAAAACATAAAAGTTATAATTCTTATAAAAAAATATTGATTGTATTTTTTGTTCTTGTACTTTTTGTTTTTGTTATTTTAGGACTTGTTCATTATTTTGATACAGATACTATTGATTATCAAAATCTATTAGAAGATCAGGATTTTGATATTGTATATTCTTCTTCTAATACTATAGTAAAAGAAGAAGATCGTGTTCCTGTTATTAATATTAATCATCCTAATGTTTCAGAAATAAATGCGGAGATTATGGAAATCTATCAAGAATATTTAACGAAGTTTACAGATGAGTTTGAATATGATTTTGATGTTTCTGGTCATGTTTTATCTCTTTTGATTCGTTCAAAACAACGATATGTAGATGCTTCGAACTATGATATTCATTATCAAACTTATAATTTAGATTTAGAAACTCTAGAAGTTCTTTCTGATCAGGATTTATTTGAAATGTTTGATATTAAGGAAGATGATTTACGTTATTTTATTACTTATAAATTTCTTAATTATTATAATGATTTAGTAGACGAGGGGTATTTTACAGAAGACGAGTGTGATTTTCAATGTTTTGTTGATTCTAAAGGAATTGTTGATTTTATGGAGGATAATTCTTATTATATTCATGATGGTCGATTGGAACTTTATAAGAGTTTTAATATTTATTCTCCATATAATGAGGAAAATTACTTTACAGAAGAGTCTTTTCATTTTGTAGTTAAGGAATAATTGAGGTGATTTTATGCCTTTTTTGCAGGTTTTAAATTGTGCTGGTGATATTAATACTTGTTGTAGTGATTTTGCGCTTGCGAGATTTCTAGGTATTATTCAACGATTCTTAAATATCATTCACATTATTGTGCCTATCTTATTAATGGTTGCGTTAGCGATTCAGTTTACACAGTTAATGGTTAGTCCTGATGATAAGAAAAAGATAAAGGCTTTACTTAATAAGTTTATTGCGGCGGTTGTGGTCTTTTTATTACCTACGATTGTTAATGTTGTAATTAACTGGGTTTTTTCTGGTTTTAGTATTGGTGCTTGTTGGGAAGCGTCTAATGAGATAGATCAAATTAGTATGGCAACGGAAAACACATATATTGATATTAGTGGAAGAGAGCCATCCTCTATTATTACTGATCCTAGTGAATACGATACGGAGATTACTAGGGATGATACTTCTACTAGTCCTAGTACAGGAAATGGAACTATTTTATTGATTGCTGGTCATGCTTATCCTCCTTATTGTAATGGTTCTCCCAATGATTGTCGAGGAATGCTTTCTTCTGGATATGATGAAACTGATCAGACTCGTATTTTGGTGAAACTTATTAAATCCGAACTTAGTGCTTTAGGAGTAGAAGCAGACATTGCAAATGCTTTGATGGCTGGTGATTCTAATCAGATGAATACATCTTTTTATAAAGAGTGTAGGAATAATACTAGTTTGTGTAATCGGTTTGATTGGAGTCGTTATAAATATGTTTTAGAGGTACATTTTAATGCTTCAAGTAATGGTAGTGCCGCTGGTACTCAGTTGGTTAAAAAGAGTTCTAGTTATAGTACTCCTGTTGATCAAGCGATTGTTAATGCAGTTATTTCTAATACTGGTAAAAGACATTATTCAGATTATGTGTATAGTGCTTTTGATATAGGTTATTTTATGAATTTGGGAATTCCTATTACTTATTTGGAAACAGAATTTTATGATAATAAAAGTGCTATGGATAATTATAGTAGTAAGAAAGAAAAGATTGCCAAAGATATTGCTAGTGCTATTAAACAGTATTATGGATAATCTGGTCTTTCTTTTTCTTTTGAAATGTATTAAAATATAGGCAGGTGATATTATGCGGTTTTTTCATATTTTGGATTGTAGTGAAGCCTTGGGTACTTGTTGTACAGATTATGGTTTGTTAAATATTTTGGATATTTTAAGGCAAATATTAAATTTAATTCAGTTAGTTGCTCCTATTATTTTAATGACCGCATTAGCAATTCAATTTACTCAATTATTAGTTAATCCGGATGATGATAAAAAGAAAAAGAGTTTATTAAATAAGTTTATTGCTGCTTTACTTTGCTTTTTTGTTCCTTTTTTTGTTGATTTAGCTTTAGGTATGATTCCTAGTGATATTGGAAGTTTTCAATTAGGCGCTTGTTGGGATACCGCTAGGATAACACGAGAAGTATTGAAGCAAGAAAATAGTACTTATGTTTCTACCACGAATAAAACACCCCAATCTTTTATTTTGATGCCAGAGGATTATGATAATCCAGAAGTTAATGGTGGTAATGGTAGTGCTACTGGACGTGCTATTGTTGCTTATGCGAAAGAGTTTGTAGGACAAAGTTATTCTTATGGTGGTTCTTGGAATGGAGAAAGGCCATATACACCTACGGATTGTAGTGGGTTTGTGCAAGGTGTTTTTGCTCACTTTGGAATTAGTTTACCACGTACTACTTATGCTCAATGGGCAGCTACTAATACGTATACTTTGGTTACGGATGGTAATATTAAGGCTGGGGATGTTGTTATGTACGGTAGTCATGTTGGTATTTTAACTGGTAATGGGGAAGAGATGGTTCATGCTAGTAACTCAAGACCTTATCCTGCCGGTGGAGTAAAAATAACGGAGTCTTATAAATATCGTAATGTCTGGGGGATTATGCGTATTAATGGTGTAAATTAGGAGGATTTATGTTTGGTGTGGTACAAGAGAGAAAAAAATCGGTAAAGAAAAGAAAAAGTCCAAGAAAACAATTTCTTTCTTTTCGATGGAAGAAAATATTACCATGGATTTTTGTTTTTCTTTTGATTATTTTGTTAGTTTTTTATTATTTATATAAGAATTATTATAGTAATTATAATTATATAAAAAAAGATTCTTCTCAATACCTGGTTTATACGAAGTCTAGTTCTACTAATAATCAAAATATGAAAAATGAAATACCAGAGATTAACATCGATAGTAAGGATGCAGATTTAGTTAATAAAGCAATTCAAAACTATGCAGAAGACTTTTTAAAGAATAAGAATAATTTATTTGTTTATGATTCTCAGGTAAATGGGGAAGTTTTATCTGTTTTATTAAAAATGTTGGATTATGAAGATGGTTATTCTTTTCCGACGGTTAGTTTTCATACGTATAATTTTAATTTGAAAAATCAAACGTTGATGGAAGAGGAAGAAGTTTTAGATTTATTTGGGGTTTCTGATGATGATGTTTCAAAAAAAATTAAGGGACAACTTCAATCATATTATAATGATGAAGTTTCCAAGGGCTATCTTATTCGTCAAGAATGTGATTATGATTGCTTTCTAAAGTGGAGAGGTATTGACGATTATATGGACTCTGTTTATTATTATATTGATCATGGAAAATTGATTGCTTATCGGGCGTTTTCTATCTATTCTGTTTATGGAGAAGAAGAGTATTTCACTGATGAAAGTTATGAATTTTATATTGTAGGTTAAACAAGTTTTCACTTGTTTTTTCTTTTATTTTCCTTTATTATATTATTATAGATAATAAAATAGGGTGTGATTTTATTGAAAGTGAATAATAAGGGTTTTACCATGGTAGAGCTACTTGCTACTATTGTGGTTTTGGGTTTATTGATGGCCGTTGCTATTGGTGCTGTGTCTTTGGTTTTAAATTCTTCTGAAGAGAATTTTTATGAAAGTTTAGAAAAGCAAGTTATTATGGCTGCGGAAAGTTATTATGCAGATCACAGAGGGTCTTTACCTCAGGCTATTGGTCAAAAAAGAAGAGTTACCTTACAGACTTTAATTAAAAACAATTATTTAAAAAAAGGTTCTGTTGTTGATTATGGTAAAGGAGAATGTGATACTGCTAATAGTTATGTTACCGTTACAAAAACTTCTAAGTCTGATTATATTTATACTTTACATTTGATATGTCCTGCCAAGACTATTGATCATGATAAAACGGCGGCAAAAAGTTTAAATATTAAAATCACTTTTGACTGGGATAGTACAAAAGTAGAAGCTTCGAAGGCTAATATTAAGATATCTGTAAATGGTTCTATTAGTAAGATTGCTAGTTACCAATATTCTATTTATAAAAATGGGCAATTAGTATATAATTCTACCAGTGTTTCTGCTTCTAATGTGGAAGAGTTAGAAAAGACTATAAAATTAAAGAAATATGTTCCTGGAAATATTAAAGTGGTTGTTACTGCGTACGATATTCATGGAAATTCGAAAACACAAAGTAATTTCGTTGATATTCAAAATGATGATGTTCCAAGTTGTGGAAAAATATCTCCACTATATGATTTAGAAAAAGCGAAAGATTGGACAAATTCTAAGAGTGCTAGTAGAAAAATAACCGTTAAGTGTAACAATACTTCGGTTGCATGTAAGAAAAAATCAGCTAGTAAAACTTTTACTGAAGATACTGCTGAAGGTTATATTACGATTGAAGGAACCAATGGAAAAACGCATGAGTGTATGGTTCCAGTTATGATTGATAAGACAGCACCATCTTGTGGTGATACCAAAGACAGTACAGTATGGACTAGTGAAAATCGTGAGGTTTCTGTTGTTTGTGAAGATGCTACTAGTGGTTGTAGTGAAAATGAATTTTCTACTTTATTTGGTAAAGAGGGTACGGTTATTAAAAAGGATAAAATTACAATTGAGGATGTTGCTGGAAATACGAAAGAGTGCGATGTTAATGTTTATGTTGATCAAGTGCTTCCTACTTGTACTATATCAAAACAAAATATTACAGAAACTTCTTTACAGTTAGTGGTTTCAGCTAGTGATGGTAAAGATCAATCTGGTGTTGATAGTAACGGATATTCTTTTGATGGAAAAAAATATTCTAGTTCTAAGATTACTACCGTTACTGAAGATGGTAAATATACTGCTTATGTTAAGGATAATGCTGGTAATGTTGGTACTTGTAGTGTTGATGTTGATGAATTTGTAAAGGAATATAAAATTACTTATCATTTAAATGATGGTACGAATAGTTCTTCTAATCCAGCTACTTATATTGAAGGAACTGGTACTAAATTATATGATGCGACGAAAAAGAATTATACTTTTGAGGGATGGTATACGGATAGTAAATTTACGACGAAGGTTACTAGTATTTCTGCTACAGCAACAGGAGATATTGACTTATATGCTAAGTGGTCTGCTACTCCTCCAACGTGTGGAACAATCAGTGGTAATGGTTCTAGTTCTTCTGGTTGGGCATCGTCACGTACAGTTACGGTAGGATGTAAAAATCCTGATGGTACAGCCTGTCCTTCGAAATCTGCTACTTATACGACTTCTACTTCTAGTTCTTATAGTAAGTCTATTACTATTACTGGTTCGAATGGAGCCACGAAATCTTGTAGTTTTTATGTTTATCGAATTGATTCTGGTACTCCTTCTGTTAGTTATGCAGGGGCTGCAGGAGCTACCCAATGTCCTGGTGGTTCTGCTTATAATTGGTTGGATTACCGGTATATATTTAATATTTCTAATACTGCCTCTGGTTTTAGAGCAAGTGGTTCTAGAATGGTAGTTACTATTAGTGGTGTTGGTACGGGTACTTATAATTATGGTTCTTCCCGTGTTTCTAGTGGTCGTGAGTTTGGTTGTGCGGCTTGGTCTACTTCACAGTACTGGTTTGCACGTTCTAGTAAACCTTCTATCACTGCTACTGCATGTAATAATGCGGGACGTTGTGGTAGTAGATCTGCATAAGAAAGAATGGTGAGTTATGAAGAAGAAAATTATTCTAATTTGTATTGCGGTGTTAGGAATCGGTTTATTGATTGGTGGAGCGGTACTTTCTTTTTCTGCTCCTTCTTCTGAGAAAAAGAATCCTAAAAATCCTTCCGGAGAATTAAAGGATATCCAAACCGAAGAAGTAACTAAAGATGAAATAACTAAATATATTGAATTGTTATATAGCGATGATGTTACAGTAGAAAAAGTAGAAAAATTTACTGGTTCTGATGTCGGTAGTGAAATGCTTTTTATAGGAAAAGATTCTTATTTAAGAGAAATGCCTTCTAAAAAGATAATGAATACTTATAAGTTAGATGAATATAGGGAAAAACAAGATATCTATGTTTCTAATGTTGAAAAACTTATGAGAGATAATTTGGATTATCAGTTGGGTGAATATATTGTTTCTGAAGAGGGAGATATTGTTCAGGAATTTCGTTATAGGACATATTACTATCAGCTATATTTAGGGGATTTAAATGAGATTATGAATCGTTTAATGCCTAATGTATTTACTAATTATTCTGAGATGTTAGTGAGAGATTTAACAGAGGAAGAATTAGCCAAGATGTATCAGTTGAAAGTAAAAGCTCTAGAAATTATGAATGATTATATTAATAATTATGTAAATAATAATGAAGTTGTTTCTTTTGATTTAATTTATAAAAAAGATAATAATAAGATTTTACAAGACTATTTTTCCTTATTAATGCAATTGAATGGTAGTTTCTATCAAAATGTTTCTTTTCAAACTCCAGAGGAAGAACAAGCGATGATTTCTAATAGAACAACTAGAGTTCAAGAAATGATTCAAACGGCTATTAGTAATCAAACTTTAGATATGACGAATCCATTACAATTAAAAAAGTAAAAAAGACTGCGAGCAGGTAGTCTTTTCTTTTTTTTTTTTTTGCTATATAATAAGGGCAGAGGTGGCGTATGAAGGTATTAGTAGAAGTTATGAGCAAAGAAATTTCTAATTATATAGATTCTTGTGATGCTTTATTATTAGGATTAGAAAATTTTTCTGTTTTAAATTCTGTTACTTTCTCTTTCAATGAAATAAAAGAAATTGTGAAGCAATATCCGAAGATAGAAGTCTTTGTTAAAATGGATAAAAATATATTTAATAGTGAAGTAGAGGAAGTTAGACGTGTGCTTTTAGAGTTAGAGCAGATGTCTGTTTGTGGTATTTTTTTCTATGATTTGTCTTTGCTACAGTTAAAGCAGGAATTAAATTTATCTATTCCTTTGGTTTGGAGTCAAACACATATGGTTACCAATTCTCGTACTTGTGATTATTATTATCATCAAGGGGTTCGTTATGCGTTACTTTCGAAAGAAATTACTTTAGATGAGATTACTTCTATTGCTAAAGAGTCAGCTATTGGTACTATTGTGGAGGTTGTTAGTTTACCAAGTGTTGGATATAGTAGAAGAAAATTAGTTCATAATTATTATGAAGATTTAGGTGATACTGGTAGTTCTACGCTTTCCGTTTTGGAAAAAATTACTAATAAAAAATACTTAGTTAAAGAAGAAAATAGTGGAACTGGATTTTTACTAGATGAAGTATTAAATGGTACTTCTGTTATTTCAGATTTATATCAGGCTAATGTGGATTATGTTTTATTTAGAGAAGAGGGAATACCTTCTTTCTTAGAACTTATTCGTGATACTAAGAAATATATTGCTGGTGGATGTAGTGATGTTTCTTATGTAGAAAAATATAAAAAGTTAGGGGATAGTACAGGATTCTTTTTCAAGAAAACTATCTATAGGGTGAAAAAATGAGGAAAATAGAGTTACTTTCTCCGGCTGGAGATTTGGAGCGTTTAAAGGTTACTTTGTTGTACGGGGCGGATGCTGTCTATATTGGAGGAGAAAAATATGGGTTACGAGCTAATGCTACTAATTTTACGATAGAACAGATAAGAGAAGGTTGTAGTTTTGCTCATAAACTTGGTAAAAAAGTTTATCTTACTTTAAATATTGTTTTTCATAATGAAGATATGGATGGTGTAGAAGAGTATATTGCTTCAGTTGTAGATGCGGGAATTGATGCTTTTATTGTCAGTGACCCATTTATTATTTCTTACATTAAGAAAAATTTTCCACAGGTAGAAGTACATTTATCTACACAGGATTCTACTACTAATTATAAAAGTGTAGAATACTTTCAGAACCAAGGTGTTGATCGAGTGGTTCTTGCTCGTGAAGTTTCTCTTAACGAGATGAAAGAGATTATCGATAAAACAGGAATTGATATAGAAGTATTTATTCATGGGGCTATGTGTACTTGTTATAGTGGGCGTTGTGCTTTATCGAATTATGTTACGAATCGTGATGCTAACCGTGGAGGATGTGCACAAGTATGTAGATTTGCTTTTGCAGTGGATGGTAAAAAAGATTTTACTTTTGCAACAAAAGATAATAACTTAGCTAGGTATATTGGAAATCTTATTGATATTGGTGTTACTAGTTTAAAAGTAGAAGGAAGAATGCGTTCTTTGTATTATTTAGCAACAGTTATTGGTACTTATCGTGAGATTATTGATTGTTATTATGCTGGAAGTTTAACTGAGGAAAAATTGGAAGTTTTAGAAAAAAGACTTGCTAGAGTTGCTAATCGTGCCGTTTCCACACATTATTTACTTAAAGAAGCTGGTGCTAAGGATCAATATTTTACTGGTAGAAATGAAGCTAGTAATCAAGATTATTTGGGACAAGTTATTTCTTTTGATAAAAAACAGAAACTTGTAAAGTTCTATGAAAGGAATTATTTTAAAGTTGGAGATTATGTTGAATTATTTACGCCAAGGGGAGAAAGAATTTCTTTCGTGGTAGAAAAGTTGTATGATGAAGATATGAATTGTTTGGATGTTGCTAGACATCCAGATAATATCTATTATTTATTTTTGGATACGGATATTGATATTGAAGAGTATTCTATGATTCGTATGTTAAATGAGGTGTAAGTATGAAATATTATAATGTTCCTATTTATCAGGGAAATACTACAATTAAAAAGTTAGAACCATGTGGTAATGCCATTGTTTCTAGAGATGTTTTCGGTCGAGTATTTTTTGCTTCTGATTCTATTCCGGTTGATGTTATTTCGTCTTATGAGTTAGAAAGTATTTCTAGAAATTTGTATTTGTCTGATAAAGATACTTCTCGAAATTATAAGTATCATCAATTTATAGAAGCTTTCGGTACTTATTATTGTTGTTTACAAGAAGATTTGTCGAAGAAAAATCTAGTAGCTTCTTCTGTTTTTGCGAGTAGTGTTCCAAAAGTAATGCAAAAGTAGTGTCAAATGATATGGGAGGAATCTTATGAAAAAAGACTTTATGTTGGAGATGAAAAGTGAGGTTGAAAGAGTAAAAAAATATCCGGAGCCATTCGTTATTTTATTTACTGCTTATCCTGGTTCTTTAAAGTTTGAATTTGCTAGAGAATTATCCAAAAAGTTATCTATCTTTTTACTTAGTAATGATTATGTTCGAAATTATTTTTATCAATTTAGTAAAGAGTTTAGTGAAGATGTTCGTTTGGAGATTGAAGATAAAGTTACGAATATTAATAATGAGAGATTGGAGTATTTACTTTCTCATGGTATTTCTTTTGTTTATGATCAAAATGTAAATAATTTTTCATGTTTTCAAAAAATAGAGGAGAAGTTATTAAAGCATTCTTATCAAATTATAAAGATTCGTATTCATTCAGAGGATTCTTTGAATATTCATACGATTGGTCAGAGAAAGATGGATTATTCTAATAGAGAGTTCTCGGTTATTGGTGACAATGTTTTTTATGTTAGTAGTTATCCTCGTGAAGTTTATTTTGAGATAAAAAAGAGAAAAGAGATTGTTTTTGATGATACTTGGTTTGATTTTGTTGTAAGACGAGGAGAGGAGGATAAGCAATTTATCAAAGATATGATGCTTGTTATAGAGCGAATAAAAAAACGGGTTTGTTCTTCTTTGGAGTTAGAGAAGATAAAAAATAATTTCTTAAAAATTGAGGATACTTATTCTTCTTATGCTACGAAGAGTGGTGCTGCTATTCGATTTGAGAAGATTGATGATGATATACGTGCTCCTTTTTTTCGAGATGTTGATCGAATTATTCATGCTCTTAGCTATACTAGATATGCGGATAAGACACAGGTGTATTCTTTTAAAGAAAATGATCATATTAGTGAAAGAATGCTTCATGTACAGTTGGTGAGTAAGGTTGCCCGTACTATTGGAAGAGCTTTAAATTTAAATTGTGATTTAATTGAAGCTATCGCTTTAGGACATGACGTTGGTCATACTCCTTTGGGACATACCGGGGAGATGTTGTTAAATGAGATTTCTTTGCAAGAGTTAGGGGAAGCTTTTAGTCATAATATTCAAGGGGTTCGTCATTATATGGAAGTAGAAAATCACGGAAGAGGTCTTAATTTAACGGTACAGGTTCTTGATGGAATTATGTGTCATAACGGAGAGATGTTATCAAATATTTATACTCCGGTTTCTAAGACTAAAGAAGAATTTTTAGCACAATATAAAAATTCTTATTATGATTTGGAAGAATCTAGTCGTAATCATCCAATGACTATGGAAGGGTGTGTTGTTCGTATTAGTGATATTGTCGGTTATATTGGTCGAGATATTGAAGATGCGATTGAACTTGGTTTGTTTCGTCGAGAAGAACTTCCTAAAGAAATTACGGATGTATTAGGAAATACGAATAGTTCTATTATGAATACTGTCATTTTAGATATTATAGAAAATAGTTTGGATCGTCCTTATATTGCTTTAAGTCAAGAAGTTTATCAAGCTTTATTTGCTTTGAAAAAATTTAATGGAAAAAATATCTATAGTAAGAGTATGAGTCAAGAAGATATTGCATATTATAGAAATGGAATGAATAGACTTTATCACAGCTATTTAGAAGATATTTTAAAACATAATACCGATAGTATTATTTATACTATATTTTTAAATTTTCAGAGTTCTCGTTATTTAAATTCTACAAGGGATAAGCGAAAAGTCATTGATTTTATTGCTGGTATGACGGATGATATGTTTATAAGAGAAATAGAGCGAGTGCAGTAAATGTTACTTGCTTTTTTTTATAATTTATGGTATAATGTTGCTACTTTATTGAAACGAGGGATTTTATGAAATATTACGGTGATTCAAGTAATGAAAGTAAAAAAAGCACTTATATTACTGATGTTTTTGTTGTAGAAAATAAGGATAAGAATAAAAGATATGTTGTTTCTTATGCGAACGGAGATCAGGATTCCAATGTTAAATATATCAGTGAAAATGCTGAAAAATTAAATGAACGACTTTGTGTTCAAGCAAAAGAGGTAATTATGGATCGTGCTCAATTAGTTAAAAAGAAGAAACAAGGAGTAATTTCTAGGTTAGGAGCAGGAATTAGTTGTTTTGTTGCTGGTCCTGTGCTTGCTGTTAATACTATTGCTTCTTATAGTAATTCTGCTGATTCTATTATGACGTTATGTGCGGCTGGTGCAATTGCTATTGGTGGTGTTATTTTAACCGTTAAGGGATATCAAATGAAGAAAAAATATGATGAAATCATTCAAGAAATTGATAATGTTAATTTTCGATTGTCAAACTCTGAAGAAGCTCAAAGGTATTTAAAAACGTCACCTAACGCTTATCTTTCTTTAGATGGAAAAAATGAGGAAGAAAAGATTAATCGTGCTGGTATGTTATTTGATGCTATGTATCAGGAAAAAGATCCTTTTTCTTTACTATCGTTAGAAACTGGTGAAGGTGTTACAAATGAAGAGATGGATCGTTTATTAACACGTCGTGCTAGGGAGAAAACTTTAGGTCTTGTTTATCAAGGTGGTTATTCTTATCAAGATGTTGTAAAAGGAAGAGGTAATAAATAATTTTTTTGATACTGCTTGCATATATTTTTTAAATGTGATATACTATCGCAAGTTGAGTTTAAAAATAAACATAATGAGGTGATATTATGAAAAATAAAAATACAGTTTATTTAACACAAGAGGGTTTGGATAATTTAAAGAAAGAATTGGATGATTTAATTAATGTTCGTCGTCCTGAGAATGTTCAAGCTATTAAAGAGGCTCGTGCGTTAGGTGATTTATCTGAGAATGCTGAATATGATGCTGCTCGTAATGAACAAGCAGTCATTGAGGCAAGAATTAAGCAACTTGAAAAAATGTTAGAAAACGTTTCTATTATTGCTGATGTTTCTACTGATTCTGTTGGAATTGGTAATACGGTTTCTATTAAATATGTCGATGATGATGAAGAGGATGAATACAAAATTGTTGGAAGTCAAGAAGCAGATCCATTTGAAAGTAAGATTTCCAATGAAAGTCCTATTGCTAAAGCTTTATTTAATCATAAAGTTGGAGATGTTGTTACTGTAGATAGCCCTAATGGTGCTTATCAAGTAGAAATTATTGCTATTCAATAAATGAAGGTTAATTCTTCATTTATTTTTTTTTTTGAAAAACACTTTAAAAATAAAAAAAAGTACGGTATACTGATAGAGAATAAGAATAGAGGGTGCTTATATGATTATTAGGAAACCGTATGCTTTTTTAATTAAAAACTTTCGAAAGATTCATGTTTTTTTGTTACTTTTGTGTGGTTATATTTATTATAAAAATATGCAGACTCGTTCTTTTGTGTCTGATTTTTTACAGTTAGGAAGTTATGATGCTTATAACGAACCTATTACAGATTATGCTAGTTATTTAGCTATCTTTTTTCTTATTATTACTATTATTTTATCTGGAGTACTTGTTATTGTTTTAAGGCATAAGAAAAAACCATGGAAATTATATCTAATTCCGGTTCTTTCTTATACTTTTTTATTGATTGTTTTTTTATTTACTATTGCTCTTTTTTCTAGTTATGAAACAGGAAGTGGTACTACAGGTATTCGAGCGGTTAATGATTTGTTGTTTATGGCGACATTGCCTCAGTATGTAGTTATTATTATTTGGTTGATTCGTATTTTTGGAATTGATTTGAATAAGTTTGATTTTAAATCTGATCAAGAATATTTAGAATTAAGTAGTGAAGATAGAGAAGAAATTGAAATTAGTGTTAATATTGATAAAGAGAGTTTTAAACGAACCTTTAAAAGATTAAAAAGAAATCTTGGTTATGTTTATCAAGAACATAAATTTATTGTTCATACTCTTGCGGTTGTTTTGGTTGTTTTTAGTATTGTTTCTATTTATCGATATGTCTTTATTGTTCATAAATCTTATAATGAGGGAGACGTTATCAATAGTAGTGGATATTCGATTATGATTCATCATAGTTATTTTACAGATAAAGATTCACATGGAAATGTTATTTCTAAAGATAGTAATTTTGTTATTTTAGATCTTACTCTTACTAATAATGTTAATGAAAGAGATGTTAATTTTAATCGGTTTCATGTTATGAATGGTGTAGAAAATTATTCTCAGACTTATCGGACTTATAGTATTGATTTTCAGGATTTAGGTAAGACTTATGATAAGCTTACTTTAAAAAATGGGGAATCCGAGAGATTTATTATGATTTATAAGGTAGCCAAGGATTTGGATCCTTCTAAATTTGTACTTTATTATCAAGAGTTAGATAATAATCAGCCATATTTAAGAAAAATAAAATTAAAAGTAGAAGATTTATCAAAAATTGATAAGCAAGATCCAAAGAAGATAGGGGAAGAAGAAACTATTAAGATTGGAGAAGAAGAAAATACTTTCTCTATTGAAGATGTTACTCTTACTTCTCAAACAACATATAATTATAGAGTTTGTTCTAGGAATCATAATTGTTATTCTAGTGAAAATATTTTGAAAGCGAGAAGTGGGAAATTGTTATTACAAATCTTCTTTTCTTCCGATACATTTCAGGGGAAAGATTTCGTTGACTTTTCTAAGGAATATGGTAAAATTGTTTATATAGATAATAAAGGTAAGAGTCGGGAGCTTTCTATTGTTAGTGCGGTTCGTCGTGATTATGATGGGAATTATATGTATTTAGAAGTTCCACAGAGCTTAAGTGAGGCCAGTGAGATTCGGTTGGTATATACAGTTCGAAATAAAGAATATACATATAGGTTAAAATAAGGAGATAAGTTATGGATAATAAGAAATTAATTAAATATCTTAAAATTGCTGGCGTATGTATTGTTGTAGCGTTGTTCTTATGGTTTTTAGTATTAAATCCTTTGTTTACATTTCGAGGGTATGAAAATCAAGTAGAAGAGGCTGCGAAAAGATATTATGAAATTAATTCTAGTCAATTACCTACAGGTACTAGAGTTAAAACTTTGTCAGTACAGGAGTTATTTGATCAAGCGTATTTAAAAGAAGATTTTTATGTTCCACTTTCTAAAAAGCCTTGTTCTATTACAGAAAGTTGGGTAAAGGTAAGAAAGGAAGATGGAGAATATAAATATTATACTTATTTAAAATGTGGTGTTATTTCTTCTGTTGTTGATCATAAAGGTCCAGTAATTACTTTGAATGGTGATGATGAGATTACCATTGATAAGGGTGAAAAATACGAAGAGTTAGGTGTAAAAAGTGTTGTAGATAGTTCTGATGGAAAAATGGATGTTAAAGATGTTGAAATTGATTCTAGCGATGTTAATACTAATGTGACTGGTACTTATGAAGTTGTTTATACGGCTAAAGATAGTCTAAATAATAAAACTGAAAAAGTTCGTAAAGTAAAAGTTGTATCTAGATTAGAAAATATTGTAAAACAAGCGACAAATAATACTGGTGTTTATACAGGTCTTACTCCTAATAATTATATTTATTTTTCCGGTATGTTATTTCGAATTTTAGATCTTGAGGGAGATAATGTACGAATTGTTGCTGAACAAGATGTTAGTAATGTTAATTATTCTGCTATTGATGAGTGGTTAGAATATTATTATAGTCATATTACTAAGGAATCTAAAAAGTATGTTGTTGATAGTAAATATTGTGATATGAAAGCAACAGATAAAAATGTCGCTACCATTAAAGAGTGTTCTTCTTATACGAAAGAGTTAACAGTTTCTATTTTATCTGCTAGTGATATTAATCAGACGAAAGATAAGAATGGAGATAGCTATTTATTTCCAAAAAGTATTTCTTGGATAAGAAATGAAAAAGATGATAAAAATGTTTATGCTACTAGAGATGTTTTCTATGGATATGGTACTCAATATATGGCATTTAATAAAAATTATAACTTTGGTATTCGCCCAGTGATTACGATTAAAGGAGATACTTTGGTAGTCTCTGGAAATGGTACTTATGAAAATCCATATTCTATTGGCGATTTTAAATCTGGTAAAGCTAGTGATAAAGTTAATTCTAGGTATACTGGTGAATATGTTTCTTTTTCTGGTACATTATGGAGAATTATTGATGTTGATAATGATGGAACTACAAAAGTAATCGCTGATACTACTATTTATAATAATGGTGATCGTGTACAAACATTCTATGATACGGATAATAAAGCTAAAATATATAATCCGAAGCAAAAAGGAAATATTGGATACTTTATTAATAATCAAGCGTCACAATATATTGATGTCGATTATTTTGTAAATAAAGAGATTGAAGTTCCTATTTATAAAACAGCGATTAAATATGGAGAAGAATCAACTACGAAGAAATATAAAGTTCGACTTTCTGCTCCGAATATGTATGAAATGTTTAGTGCATTTGATTATAATTCTGAAATGATGAAATCATATTGGTTGATTAATTCTTCTAGAAAACAATATACGAAAGCTGTTATTTCTGATATTGGTGTTGTGATGTATGGAGATCTTTATGATTATGGAAAGTATGGTATTCGTCCAGTGGGATATTTGGATAAATCTTGTACTATTGTGCGTGGTAAAGGTACTCGTGAAAATCCATATATTATTACGAAATAGTAGGTGAGAAGTATGAGAAAGAGAACAAAGAATTTGATTTCAAAGAAAAAGAAAGTATTTCTATTGATAGGGGTGCTATCTTTTTTCTGCTTACTTGGTGCAATTTTCTTTTTGCTGATTTATGACTATTATCCAGTGGAATCTAGAGTGGATAAGATGAAAGAATATGCGAAAAATGATACCGAAGATTATACCACTATTGGATGGCTTCGAGTACAGGGAACTAATATTGATTATCCAGTCATTTATGCTCCTGAGTATGATTTTAGTGGGAAAACGGATGATTTCCTTTGGAATGAGGTTCATAGTGATAAGCTTTTAAATCAAGTAAGTATTAGTGGACATAATATTTTAAATTTGTCATCCAATCCAGCAGTTACAGATAAAAATCATCGTAGATTTGAACAGTTAATGAGTTTTGTTTATTTAGATTTTGTTAAAGAAAATAAGTATGTTCAATATACGTTTAATGGAAAAGATTATGTTTATAAAATCTTTTCTGTAAGTTTTGAAAAACGTAGTGATATACCTAAATTTACTCGTGAAGATTTTTCTAAGAAAGAGATGAAGGATTATATTCAGCAATCTCTTGAAGATAGTATCTTTGAGTTTAATATAGATGTTGATGAAAATGATAAAATTCTTTCTTTGATTACTTGTACACGTATGTTTGGTCATTATCAAAATATTGAATTTCGTGTAGATGCTAGATTGGTTCGAGATGGTGAGATAAAAACCAATTATGGTGTAGAGAAAAGTGGTAAGTATCAAGAAATAGAAGATATCATGGAAGGTGGGGAAGAAAATGCAAAAGCATAAGAAAAAGATATTAGGGGTTGTTGTTTTAGTCATTGTTGCTGTTGTTTTCTTTGGTGTTCGAAGTGTTTTGGATTCTGTTCGTACAGCCGATGTTTCTAAAACAGAGACCTCAGCGAAGACTACAGATGGTGCCTCATGTAATAATGATGAGGAGATGAATGAACATTATGTTCCTTCGGTATCTTGGGATCCAGAAAATAAAGTTGCGACGATTACCGTTCAAAATGGATCTTTTCGAGTTACTAGTATGAGTGGAGTTAATTATGACGATAATGGTAATTCTTATTCGATTGATCCTATGTCTATTTTGACTACAAATCCGATGGAAAGTGGTGTGGTAACACCAAATAATCCGATGAAATTAAGTTATCAGAATGGTTCTGGGGATGTTGTTTTACATTTTATAATGACAGAAACGGATGAAAAGTGTTTGGCTTATGATGAAGCGTCTACAAATTCTGAAGGTAAAAAGGTTGGAACTTATGAATTTGATATGACGCTACAATTTAGAAAACAGGGAGAAACACCTAAAAAATCTAATACAAATTATAATGGTATTTGCGCTGTTTTTCGTACGGGGCAAGGTTATAATGCAGATGATTTTACTGTAACTGATTCTGAGGGTAATAAGAGTGTAGCTGTTTCTAAATCGATTTTTGATAAGTATAATTATGCTGCAGTTAGCAGTGAAGGAAAACAAAAATATGAAGAATTAATTCCTTACTGTTTCCAAGCGGATAATGTTAATTTTAATTATACAAAATCTCAGGTTGCTTCTATGATTAGTACAGCAATAGAAATTTGGCGAGCTGAAGAATTGGTAGGAGATGCTGCTTCTTCACAACCAAGTAAAGAATTCATGGATGCATTTAATGAAGCGAAGAAAAATGCATTAGCATTAAAACATGATTTTTCTAGTAAGCTTGTGGATGGTCCTAATGGTACTGAAGTTGATGAAACATTTGGTTTGACTTGTGATTGGCAAAAGAAAGCTACTGGTACTAAGGGTGATGCTTATTATGTTAATAAGGATTACTATTATGCAAAAGAAACTGAATATACAGATATAAATTATACTTATAATTATACTTCTGGTAGTGTTGAAACTGTTAAAGGTGGTTCTTGTACTAGAGAGTGTGAAGAGTCGGTTGTTGTTGAATATGGTCCTCCAGTTGCTTCTAAAGCTGGTTTATGTTTTGAATATAAAGTTCGAGTAACTAGTAGAGTGGTATGTACTTCTTCTCCAAAGATTACTCCTCCAACTACTCCTAGTATTTGTACACCAACTCCTTATTGTAATCAGGTTTCTGGTCATACTCATCAAGGTGGACCTAATGAAGATTTCGAGCAATGTATTCAAGAATGTGATGGTGGAGAATACAGTGAAGCTTGTAGTAATAAATGTTATAATGAAGTTTATGGTGAAGATGATTCTTCTATTGATCCATTAGCAATTCGTTATGGCGATGATAGTATTGTTAAAAAAGTTTCTAATTCTTTCCCTGGGTTTGAGGGAAGATATTATTGGAGTAATGGTTCTATAGCATGGAGTGGTTCTGGTTATGGTCGTTGGTATGAAGAATTTGAAAAAACTAGAACAGAAAATGATCATGGTAGATACGGAGTTTTTTCTGGATTTAAAAAACGTATTTATGGTAATGGTAATGTTTGTCAGGATAACTGTTATTGGTCTGGTTGTGGAAAGAATACATATCTAAACGAAGAAGATGCTGCTGATGATACGGTTAGAAACTTAAATGTTTATAATCAAGCAGTTGCTCAATGTAATGCTGCAGCATCATGTACGACAAAGACAGGGGTATTTACTATTAGTGTTGATTATACGGATGGTGAAGGTAAGAAAGTAACAAAATCTTTCCCATTGGAAAGCTCTAAGGTAGACAATGCTACTTTACCAAGTTTGGGTTCTGGTCAAAATAAACCTCAATCTGGTACAGAAATCTTTATACCAGATACGAATCCAAATGGATACGCTGGATGTTATGAAAATGGAAGTGCTAGAAACTGGTATCAAGCAGAATGGAGTTTCCCTGGTACATGGATTAATAATAAAACTGGTGAGATATCTTATCAAGATAAAACTGGTAATAATGCATGGCATTATAAAGAAGATAAATTCTGTATTCCATTAGATGCTCGAAGTGTTAATACTATTTGGTGGGAATGGAGCGAAGTTAATGATAAATGTTATACCGGTGATATCGAAGATACGATAGAATATAACATTCATGCTACTACTAGAGATTTTGGTTATTTTGGATGGAATTTTGATATTGAATGTTTCTATGGACTAAGAAATGAAACTTGTGATCTTGATGAAAAAGGTTGCTGTAAGGATTGTGTTCCAGGTGAAGCTGATTGTCCAAAACCTGATGATGATGATACGCCTGAAACTACAAATCTTCGTGATTATACCTTTAGAATTGTAGATACGACTGAGTTGTTCCCTAAAGCAGAAAAATCTACTGATAATAATAACGCATCAATAAGTTCTGTAGGGCGTCAACCTGGTTATAACTGGACCTTAGGTATGACGGATGATGATACTTCGATTTTAACTTCTCTAAATGCTAAGAATTCTTCTTATCATGTTGATCCTTTGGCATTGATTAATACTATCCAAGATCGAGGAGATTCTATTTATGGTAATGATAAATATATCGATTATCAATTGGTTTTGGATAAGGAAACGTTAGCTAAAATAAGAGATTTTAATAATGATAAGGAATATACCGAATATACTGGTGATACTAAGGTTGTTAATGGAGTTACGGTTTATTATAGTAAACTTTTAACTGAACTAGGTTCTGGTGTTGTTCGTGAACGTGGTGAAATCGGTGTTAATAATGAAGGAGAGGGGGAATAATTATTTATGAATAAAGCAATGTTGACTGTTGGTATCATTATTTTAAGTTTAGCAACTTTGTTAATGATTAATATTATTTCCAATTATTCATCAGGTAGTGAGTTAGATTACTACCTGGTGAAGGAAACTTCAGAAGCTGCTATGATTGATGCGATTGATGTTAAATATTATCGTGAAAATGGATTACTTCGTATTGATAAAGAAAAATTTGTTGAAAGTTTTGTTCGTAGATTTGCGGACGCTGTGGATAATACTAGAAATTATCAAGTATCTTTTTATGATTTAAACGAAGTTCCACCAAAAGTTAGTGTTAAAGTGGATTCGTCTACAGTATTAAGTTTTAAAGGTTCTAATTTGGAAATGTCTACACAACTTGATGCTATTTTAGAGAATACTTATGACAGTGATCCTCTTGTTACCAATGAATTGAAAGATCTTAATAGTGATTTTGGTAAACCTGTAGAAGAATAAAAAGGAAGGAGAGAATAGAATGGGAAATCTTAGTGTTGGAATTAAAAAATTTCTATCGAATAAGAACACAGTAACTGTTGTTGGTGTTGTTGTAGCAGTTCTTGTACTTTATATTGCTTATAATATGCGTGTCAATGCTGCTGTTAACCCAGTTAGTGTTCCATATGCAAAACAACAAATTAGTCCAGGAATACAAATTACGGAAGATATGGTAGGAGTTAGAGATGTTCCTCCTTCTATGCTTGAAGGTGATGTTATTACGAATCAAGCAGATGTAATTGATAAATATTCTAATGCAGATACATTAATTCCTGAAGGTAGTTTGTTTTATACTAGACAAGTGGTAGAAAAAGAACAATTACCAGCGAATATTATTTTGGATTATCCAAAAGGTTATGTTTTATATAATATGCCAGTTAGTATTGAAAGTACTTATGGTAATTCGATTTATCCTGGTAATTATATTGATATTTATTTAAGAATTACTAGAAAAACTACTGGTAATGAAGCTGCAACTTCAGCAAATGATCGTGAGTTAATGCAATATGGTAAATTTATTGAGAATGTTAAAGTTTTAGCTGTTAAAGATTCTTCTGGTCAACCAGTATTCTCTAATTTGGATGAGCAAAGAACACCAGCTATGCTTGTGTTTGCTTTACCTGAAGAATATTATATATTACTAAAAAAGGCTAGTTATTTATCATTATATAATTCTGAATTGGTTCCAGTACCAACGAATGAAAGTTTACAAGATGAACCAGATGATTTGGAAATGAGTAGTGAAAGTCTACGTGAGTGGATTGATACTGTTACTTACTGGGAAGAAAGTATGGGGTAGAAGTTAAAGAATAAAAAGGAGATGGGTTAGATGAACGAGAATATTTTTGATAAACTTGATTTTGGACCGTTGCGTCCTTTACTAGATAATGATGATATTACGGATATTTCTTTTGATAATAATGGTCAAATATGGGTTCGTTCTCTAACTCAAGGTTCTTTAAGAGTAGAAGTGCAAGGTCTTACTCCTGAGTTTGTGGAAAAACTTGCTTTTCAGTGTTCTAATGTTATGGGGACAACGTTTAATAATGCGAAACCATTTTTGGATGCAGAATCATCTGAGTTACGTTTAAACTTTGTTCATCCTTCCATTGCTACGAATGGTATTGCTATGGTTATTCGTAAAACTCCAGCAAAGATTAGATTAGAGAAAGACAAGTTGTTGAAGGATGATTACTTTACTCAGGATATTCATGATATTTTGATTAAATGTGTGGAAGGACATTGTAATATTATTGTTTGTGGTGAAACTGGTTCTGGTAAAACAGAGTTTGTTAAATACTTGGCTAGTCATACTCGTACGAGTGAAAAAATTATTACTATCGAAGATACTTTGGAACTTCATTTGGATCGTATTTTTCCACAACGTGATATTGTTGCTATGAAAACAAATAATGTTGCTAGTTATACGGATGTTCTTGTTACTTGTATGCGTCAAAATCCAAAATGGATATTGTTATCCGAAGTTCGTAGTGCAGAAGCTGTTTCTGCCGTACGTAATTCAATTTCTTCTGGACATAATATTTTATCAACGATTCATGCGGATAAAGCTTCGGCTATTCCGTATCGTATGTATAGTTTGATGGAAACAGATTTGGATGTTAATCAATTTTTAAATACTATTTATCGATATATTCAATTAGGTGTTCATATTAAAGCATATTATAGTAAAGAAAAGGGTAAATTCCATCGTGAAGTTGATGAGGTTGTTGAATTTTATGTTGATGAAAATAATAAACCGCAGAGTAGGATTATTTATCAGAAGCTATTTGGTCAAGAACCTGTTTTACGTAAACCTAGTCCACATTTAATTGAATATCTAGAAAATCAAAATATTGATATTAGTTCTATTACAGAACATTTAAGTGATGACTTACCTTTTAAAGATGATCTTGAGCGAGAAGAATATATGGAACAACATTCGTCTGATAATTCTGAAGAGTCTTCTGATGATTCTGATGATTCTGATTCTTCAAATGATGGTAGTGCCGGTGATGGTTCTTCGGTTGCAGTGGTGAACACTCAAGAATCGAGTTCGCAAGATACTGAAGTTGCTGTTGCTCCTGCTCCAGTAAATTCAGTTCCAATAGTTCCAACGGTTAATATTGCTGATAGTCCATCCGAGGCTCCAGTGGTAGATGCTACAAATGTTGAAGGTTCTGCAGCTGTTCCTGAAGCAGTTTCTACACCGGTTCCGGAAGTTTCTTCTGTACCAGATGTTGCTCCTGTTTCAGAAGTTTCTTCTGCACCGGATGTTGTAGTACCTTCTGCAGATTCTTCTATAGAAACTACGAATGTTACTAATCAACCATCAGTCAATGTTCCAAGTGCTTCTCCGGTGTTAACGGTACCTGCGGTTTCTCAAGAAGTACCGGCGAGTACCAATCCACCGACAGATATTAATGCTACACCAATTACACCAACAGTCGATTTTTCTTCTTTAAGTAGTTTGGAATAGAAAGGAGTGAATTTTTATGTATTTAGAAGAGTTAATTTTTCTTGTTGTCGTCGTTGTTCTTATTGTTCTTTATCGTAATTATAAAGGACAAAATGTTAGTAAATTTATTACTGATCAAGTACAAGATGTATATAATCGATTCGCTCCTTATTCTTTTAAAGTAGTTCGTGAAAAAACAAAAGAGTTAGGGCAAGAATATACGCCTAGACAATATATGATTCAAGTTCTTGTTATGGCTTCTTTTACTGGAGTGGTTAGTTATTTATATTTTTATAACTTATTTATTTCTTTGATTTATATTATTGTTGTTGTTATGTTTATTCCATATCTATCTTATTTACGTTGTAAACGTATTTATAGTGAATTTATTTTTGAACAAATTCAAGTTTATACTTCGAATACGATTATGGAATTTGCAACGACTCAGTCTTTTGTTAAAGCACTAGAAGGTGTACGTAATTCTGGTATTTTAGAAGACCCTGTAAAAAGTGATGTTGATCATATGATAGAACTTGCTTATCAAAATGGTAGTATTGAGGAGTCACTTATTTATATGAGTCAGTTATATCCTTATTATATTGTAAAAAACATGCATCAGTTGTTTTTACAGATTACCAAAGAAGGTGCAAGAAACTCTATGGAGTCTTTAGATAATATGCAACTGGATATCGATATGTTAGTTGAGAGTGTTTATCGAGATCGTATTGAAAGAGCTTCTTTTCATAAATCTTTTTTGCAGTTTGGTATTATGCTTTATTTGATGGTTATGTTAGTACAATATTTGTTAGGAAGAGAAACTTATTTGATATTACTTGATCGTTGGTATATTAAAGTTTTATTGCACGGTGTTTTAATAATTAATACTATTTTCTTATTAAAGGGTGAGAAATATTATAATGAGAATGTAGGTGCTGAATAATGGTTGAGGTTATTGTTGTAGGAGCTATTATTATATTTATCCTAATATATAATAATACGATTGATAAAAATAAATTTATTGCTGACAATGAAAAGTATTTTGATATTTTAAGAGAAGATGATTATAACTTTTTGGTTTATGCAAGATATGGAGAAGAAGTTGATCCCAATCAATTATTTCGAAAAAGAATTTTTTATGCAATTATCGTGGCAATTATTTTCTTATTTATTTTTTTAAATCAATTATCTTTTCTAAATGTAGTATTTTGTGTTGTGGTTGCAGTACTAGTTTTTAAAATGCCATATACACAATTAAAATCTTTTTATAAAGCACATTTGCATGATATTGATGTAATGTTGCCATACTATTTAAAAAGTTTGGAAATTTTAATTCAACATTATACTGTACCAGTTGCTTTAGGTAAATCTATTGATGATGCTCCAGATATTTTTAAACCTGGTCTTCGTAAATTAATTGACCGTATTAATTCAGGAGATTCTTCTATTGATCCTTATATGGAATTTGCCAATACTTATCCAGTTCGTGATTCTATGCGTATGATGCGTTTGTTATATCGTTTGGGACTTGGTTCTCAAGAAAGAAAACAAGAACGATTAATGATGTTTTCTAGAACTGTTTCTAACTTGCAAAATAAAGCACGTGAAACAAAATATAAAGAACGTCTAAATCATATGGAGAGTCAAACGATGGTTATGCTTGTTGTTACTGGTGCTGGTACTATGTTAGTTATTTTGATTTCTATGATGATGATGTTTAATATGTAAAATAATTTAAAACGTATTGTTAAAAATAAATAATCTTGTTATAATATATATTGTATACAATAGGAAAGGATGTGTATGTATTTATGAAAGCAGCAACAGGAGAATTAAACTTAACAGTTATTACTTTAATTGCAATTGCAGCAATTATTGGGTTTTTCTGGATTATGTGGCCTAATATTCAGCAATCTATCAATAGTCAATGGGGTAATATTTCTGGTAATTATAAGAAAACTTATATTGTTATTGATCATAACAGATAAAAAGGGTAGGTGTAAAAGATGCGGGATGCTTTTGGTGGAATCGTCAATTTATCAATGATTGTTATATTTTTAGTTTTGGTATGTGGCTATTTGGCATTTAATGTTAATTATACAAAAGCATTTCGTGTCAAAAATTACATTATTACGACAATGGAACAGTATGAAGGAAATTGTGAGGGAGAAAATACCGCTTGTGCTCAAAAAATTTCTAATTATATACATCAAATTGGGTATAGTGCTCCCGATTTTAAAATAGATGGTTATACTTGTCATGAAGGATATTGTTATCAACGTTTTGATGTTGCTGATGAAAAGCCAGAAGGGGTTGTTTCTGAAGGCGATAATCAAATCTATTTTAAAGTTGTAACACAGATTAATATTGATATTCCAATTATTAATAAAATAATGCCAGGTTTAAAAATTTTTCAGGTTTCTGGTAATACCAAATTGATTACACCGTTTGAATAGAATAGGGTGATTCTTATGAATGTAATAGTTAGTAATACACAACGAAATCTTTTAGCTGGGTTAGATATTGATGTTATAAAAAGTATTTCTGGGGAATATGAAGCAAATGAAATAGTAGAAATGTTTAAAAACTTTTTTTATAACAAGATGGTTTTGGATGTTACTGCTATTAAAGATTTTCATAATATAAAAAGTTTTCAAGTCATTGCTATGGGACTTGATGTTGAAAAGATTGTTTTCTTTTTGCCAGAGGGGTCTGATGTTTGTACTTCTAATTTTTTATCTAAACTTGTTTCTATGGGGATTTATAACTTTACAACTAATATTGAAGGTGTTAAATATTTACTAGAACATCCTAATTCTTATAAGCAAGTGGCTCATATTCAGCAACTTAATGATGTTTCTAATACGATTGTTGAAAAAGTCGAGAGTGGTTCTAAAATTATTGGTATTCGCAATGTTACAGAACATGCTGGTGCTACCACATTTATATATATATTAAAGAAAGAGTTGAAAGTTCATTTTGGTGATACAATTATTGCTTTAGAAATTAATAAGAATGACTTTCAATATTTTGGAGATAAAAACATGTTATCTATTACTGCTGATCAAGTACAAGCGGCTCTTACTCGGTATGCTGGTGCTTCGGTTATTTTAATTGATTTGAATGATTATCCAGATGATTCTTGTTGTGGAGATGTTTTATATTTATTAGAACCTTCTACAATAAAGCTTAATCGATTGATGCGAAGAAATCGTAATATTTTTTCTAAACTTCAGCAGAAAAAAATCATTTTGAATAAAAGTTTGCTTACGAATAAAGATATTACTGATTTTGAATATGAAGCAAAGACGAAGGTGTTTTATAATATGCCTCCGTTAGATGAGAGAAAAAGAAATCCTATTTTTGATGATTTTTTATCTCGTATGGGGTTAATTTCTGCGAAAGCAGAAAAGAAGGAATCTGGTAAAATCTTTGGATTATTTCGTAGGTAATGTTGACAAATTTTTGTTTTTAAGATAATATTAATTTATGTTGAAGGAGAGTTGTTTATGTTAGATTTATTTCAAATAGGTGTAGTTGGAAATGTTAATGACAACTGCGGGGGATTAGAACCAATCGTTAGAATTATTAAAAAAGGTGTATTCCCTATTGTTCAAATTGGTATTCCAATTTTATTAATTGTTTTTGGTACTATTGATTTAGGTAAAGCTGTTATTTCTAGTGATGAAAAAGAAGTTAAACAAGCACAAAGCCGTTTAATTAAAAGATGTATTTATGCAGTAGCTATCTTCTTCATTACTACATTAGTAAGTTTACTTATGTCACTAGTTACTACAGGAGCTGAAGCTGGTGATGGTGAAGCTGATACTACTAGCTGGGCTAATTGTTGGAATAGTATTAAATAATAAATTAAATAGCAAAATAATTGCTATTTTTTTTTTATTTTGTTATACTTATTCTGTATGAATGTTTATATGGAGTGGTGACAGTGAGAAAGTTGCAAATTTCTTTGTTTATTTTTATCTTTGGTTTTTTGTTTTGTATTCCATATAATACGAATGCTTTAGCTAAAGAGGTTGTTAGTTGTGATTATCAATTTACAAATGAAAATGGTAAGAAAATAGAATTAAATTATCAGATTTTTTCAGATGGAAGTGTAGGGCTTCCTTTTGGTGATGGAAGTTTATTTTCTAATGATGGTCGTGCTTGGTATCATAGTGATAAATTTTCAGATACTTATTATAATATTGCTAAAATTAATAATTCTACTATTACTTGTCCTTCTATTTATGTACAAGAAAATGATTTGGGTGTTACGGTTTATTCTAATCCCGTGTATCGTGATTCTTGTTCTGGACGTTGTTATAATATTACTTCTAGTACTCCTAAATTATCAAAATGGGCAAAGAATCAGGGGATAAAATCTAAGAAGGTTTCTTCTACTTGTGTTGGTTCTAGTATGGGATTTTATAATCGTAAGAGTTATGTTTTTCCTTATTTCAGACTTTATTCTGATGGTACTAAAGAGTGGTCAATTGGGGGAGAAGTTTATGTACCTGTAACGGATTCTATTACGGGAAGTGTGAATGGAGAGAAGTTTTCTATCTCTGTGAATGATTCTTTATTAGATACTATTTATGGTTCTTCTAAGACTAGTTGTCCTACTAGTATTTATCGTTGCGTTAGCAAAACAGAGGATGGTTATTCTTATGAATTATCTACTTCTGCTGGTTATTGTACGAATGATGAGCTTAGTACTGAAGATGGACAAGCTTTTGGTTCTAGTTATTATAATGGATCTTTTGGAGATCCAGATAGTGATTCAAGTTCTTCTAATGATAATTATCAACCAGGTTCTGTTACTATTGATGATTTAAGAGAAGATTTAAATTCTTATAATCAAGATGCAGAATGTAATTCTATTTTAGGTAGTACGGAAGATGAAGAATCTGTTGCTTGGTTATTGCAACAACTTTTAAATTATATTAAAATATTAGGACCTATTTTAGTAGTTATTCTTAGTAGTTTAGATTTTGCAAAAGCTATTATTACTAGTGATGATGAAAGTATGAAAAAGGCAGAAAAAAAATTAGCAATTCGTTTAGTTTTAGCTATTGCATTATTTTTAATACCTACACTTGTTAGTGTTTTACTTGATACGTTTGGAATTACAACAGATGCTATATGTGGTTTAAAATAAAAGGTGGTGATGCTTTATGACAGATAACGCAAATGCGGATACAATTGGTGATTTATTTCGAACTCTTGGTGCGGTTCTTAATAGTGGAATTTACTTCTTATTGGGACTTATGTATCAGATTTTCTTTAATGTTTCTAGTGCTCAATTATTTGAAAATGAAACAATTAAGAATTTTTATAGTCGTATCCAACTTATCATTGGTGTATTTATGATCTTTAAGTTAGCTGTTACGATATTGCAAGGAATTATGAATCCAGAACAGTTTGCTAGTCAGAAAGAAGGCTTTGGTAATTTTATTACCCGAGTTGTTATTTCTTTGGCTTTATTAACGGTTCTTGTTCCTATTAATATTCCTAATGTACAAGATGCAAATTCCTTTGAAAAATATATTAATAATAATGGTTTATTATTTGGTACTTTGTATTCTTTACAAGATCGTATTTTATCGAATAATACTCTGGGACGATTAATCCTGGGAACTGAAATGACGGATCAAGCCGTCGATAATTCAAATTCAGGGTCTACTGCTGGTATGACGCAGGCGGACATACAAAATCAGAAATTGCAGAAATCAGCTCGTATTTTTACTTCTACGATTTTAAAGTCTTTTTTAAGAATTAATTTACTTCCAGAAGAATCTAGGGTAGATAGTGATGAGACGAATCAGGATAATTGGTATTGTGGACATGATATCAGTTCGGATGCGAGTACGGCTATAGATACTTATAGTCAGTTAGATATTGCTCCTGAAACTTTGATGAGTAGTGCTATTATTCATGCAGATTGTAATATTAGTGGTAATATTTTTCAGAATGCTGCGAATTTAGCTAGTAATATTATTCCAATCTTTAGTATTGGTGGAAAATCTCGTTATGTATTTGCTTTTAACTGGATTTTATCTTTAGTTATTGGTGTTGTATTTTTAGTTTTATTAGCTTTGTTTACGGTAGATATTGCTATTCGATCTATTAAACTTTCTATTTTAAGATTACTTGCACCAATTCCGGTTATTAGTTATATTGAACCGAAATCGTCTAAGGATGGAGGAATGTTTTCTTCCTGGGTAAAAGCTTTGACTTCTACTTATTTAGATTTGTTTTTAAGACTTGCTATTGTATATTTTGTTATTTTCTTAATTCAAGATATGATTGCAAACGGTATCATTATGAATGAAGCTTCTGGTATTGTAGGAATTATTTCTGTTATCTTTATTTGGATTGGTTTATTCTTCTTTGCTAAGATGGCACCTAAATTTATTAAAGATGTTCTTGGAATTAAAGGTAGTAGCATGACTAACTTTGGATTGGGTGGTTTCTTAGCTGCGGCTGGTGCCTTAAAACAAGGTGGGGGACTTCGTAATGCCATGTATGCTGCTCAAGATTCGGCAAGAGCACAGACACAGGCTTATAATCAAGGAAAACCACTTCCTGGACTTGGTGATAATTGGAATATGGGAGCAGACTTGGCTGCTAAAATGCTTACAGGAGATGATCATATGACAGCTGCTAAAAGAAATCGTGGACGTGGATTCTTACGTAGTGAAGGTATTTCACAAGATCGATATGATAATTTACATGATGAAATGTTAGCCGAACAAAACCTATTAGAGAAGATGAAAAATCATCTTGCTTATGGACAGGGCGATTTTGTGTATAAAGATAAAAATGGAGATACTAAGACTCTTAAGAGAGATAAATTAATTGATGCTATATCTGATCAAACGAAGAGAGTTGGTAAACTTCAATCTGCGGATTCTAAGATGGAAGCTGAGATGAAACGCTGGGGTGCTGCACCTGGTTATAAAGCAAAACAGTCAAAGCAGTCTAATGCAACTTTCTTTGATAGTGTTCGAAATGCTGGTAGAACCGCTTCCTATTTTGGAGAGGATTTGAAACATATGGTAAGTAATGGGGCAGGAACAGTTGCGGATGCCGCGAAAGATGCAGTTAATTGGCATGGTATTGATAACCGTGTTGAAAACCGTCAAGCTCATGAATTCCAGTATCAACAAGATTTAACTGATTCGAGAAATACGGAAAGATCTGAGGGTCGTGCTTGGGCAGAAGATGGTAAAGATTATCATGATTGGACCGGCAAGAATCAGGAATTTGGCGGTGATTCATTGGATGACGATTATTTTAGATGAGATGATGAATAGGAAGGTGATTATTAGTGAATTATTTGATACCAGCGAATACCAAAAAAGGACAATTAATTCTGGGGTTGTTTCGTCCTTTTGATTTAGTATTGTTTTTATCAGGGGTTATGGTTACGATTATTTTATTGGCATTTATGCCTTTGACAGATACCTGGGTTACTATTTTGGTAGTAAGCCCTGCGGTTATCTGTGGTTTTTTGGTTATGCCAGTACCTTACTATCATAATATCTTAAATGTTATTATGGAAATGTATGAGTTTTTTACTTCTACTCAGACTTATCATTGGAAAGGTTGGTGTTTCATGAATGAAAAAGAAAATCGTCGGAACTAATTATACAGAAAACTGGTTACCTGTAAAAAATATTCAAAATGGTATGATTATCACTACGGATAATTTTAAAATCTCTGGTGTTAAAATTTCTCCACGTAATATTTTTATCTTAGATTATCAATCTCAAAATAATGTTATTATCAGTTTAAAGAACTTTTATAATATGATAGATTTTGAATTTTGGTTAGTGGTTGCTGATCGACCTGTAGATATTTCTGTTTATATGTCGCAGTTGCAACTATTATATAATGAAGCACAATCACCTGCGATAAGAAAACTTATTATGCAAGATATTGATAAGGGTAATACGTTTATTACTAATAATATTGTAGATACTGAGTATTATATTTTATTTAAAGAAAAAGATCCTAATAATGTTCAAAAGAAAGTTCGTATGTTAATTAATGGTCTTGCTAGTTGTGGACTTAATGCTTCACAAACGACCGATGATGATTTGAGAATTATTTTAGATAATTTCTTAAATGGGGGTAAAACTACTGAATTTGGGACGGTGATTCCTGTATGAGTACAAGTATAAGAAGTCAATTGGCTCCTAAGGGGCTTAGTTTTAATCCTAGTGATTTTTATATTAGTGATCATTATGCTACTATTATGACGGTGGTTTCTTTTCCTAAATATATCACTCCTGGTTATTTATCTTCTTTAACGAATATGCCTGGTATTAAAGTTGTTATTAAACATATTCCTGTACCATTTCAGACAATGTCTAAGATGTTGAACAGACAAGTTGCTGATTTAAGAGAAAAATATCAACATGAACGTGATCAAACGACTCGTGAAAGATATCGTCAGGATGCAGAAAGTTTGGAATACTTTACTTCTATGTTGGCAGGTAGTCAAGCTCGTATCTTTGATTTTCAGATGCACATTATGATTACTGCGGATACGAAAGAGGAATTAGAATTAAAGAAAGTTAATGTTAAGAACTATTTGGACGCTATGGAGTTAAAAGCTATTTCTTTACGTTTTGAGCAGGAAAAAGTATTAAAGAGTATTTTACCAATTTTCCCATCTCAAGATGTTGAACAAAGAATAGGTACTCCGATACCATCCGTTACTATTGCGGCTATGTATCCTTTTATTTTTGATAGTATTAAAGATCCAGGGCTTTCTACGTTACTAGGAGTAGATTTTTCTGGTGGTGTTATCTTATTTAATCAATTTTTATATAAAATTCGTAAAGAAAATAATCGTAATAATGCCAATATGATCATACTTGGTACTTCTGGATCTGGTAAATCTACGGCTGCTAAAGTTATGCTTCGTACGCATATTCGTAATGGTTGTCAAATTGTTGCTATTGACCCAGAGGATGAATTACGTGAGATTACACAAACGTATGGTGGAGATACCATTGATATTGGTAAGGGTGGAGAATTTGGTTTAATTAATCCGTTAGAAATTGTTATTGATGCGGATGAAGAAGAGATTAAACAAGGACTTGGTTATACCGTATTAACTCGTACCTTACAGTTTTTAAAAGCATTTTTAACTTATTATGATTCAACGATTGAAGAAGATGTATTAACCATGTTTAGTGATGTTGCTCAAGATACTTATAAACGTTTTGGAATTGATTTTAATACTGATTTTTCTAAATATACATCGAAAGATTATCCAACGTTTTCCGATGTTTATGCAACTATTAAAGGACGTTTGATGTCTATGACGGAACAGACCAAAGAACGTGATGTTATGGAACGTTTGGAATTAAAGATTCGTCCTATTACGAAAGAGTTACGTTTTTATTTCGACGGTCATACAACCATTCGTCGTGATAGTGATTTTATGGTATTTAATATCAAAGAGTTGATGAATACGGATTCTAATATTCGTGATGCTTTGTTCTTTAACGTATTAAAGTATGCTTGGGGTCTTTGTTTGGATTTTAATGTGGATACAATTTTGATGGTTGATGAAGCCCATGTCTTACTTGGTTCTAATAACCGTTTAGGTGCAGAATTCTTAGCACAGGTACAAAGACGTGCTCGTAAATATAATACTGGTACCATTATTATTACGCAACAACCAAGTGACTTTGCTGATCCTGGTGTTATTATGCATGGTAAAGCAATCTTTGATAATGCGTCTTATTATTTGGTTATGGGACTTAAGAAGCAAGCGGTTGAAGATTTAAGTTTATTAATTGATTTGAATGATAGTGAAAAGGAGAGTATTAAGAGATATTCTCAAGGTGAAGCATTATTTGTCTGTGGTAATAGACGTATGCGTATTAATATTGCGGTAACTAAGGAAGAGTTAGATTCCTTTGGTTCTAGTGGTGGTTTTTAGAAGTTAAATTGAGGTGGTGATGTGTCATGTCCATAATGAAAGGTACAAATCTAAATGGTAATCGTGTACAACGAAGTGATGATTCTAGTAATGGTCATGACGACTCTTCCTATCAAGCTAAACGTGCTAGAGATAAAGCACAACAAAATGATTCTACGAAAAAAGCTTTAAAAACTACGGCAAAAGGTGCGGCTACTGCCTTTGGTAGTCCAGCGGCTGGTAAAGCTGTGGATATGCTAGGAAAAACTAAGTTAGGTGACAAAGTATTTAATAAGGGTGCACAATTATTAAATAAAATTCCTGGTATTGGAAAGACCATGAAGAAGCTGGATGATAAAAAAGTATTAGATGCTGCAGATAAAGCAGTTGATATTGCCAGTGCTGATCCAAAGAGTGGTCTTTCTCCAGAACGAATACAGAAAGCTAAATCTGGCGTTGATGGTGCTTCTAATTCTTCGAGTGGAGGAGTTGGAGGGCCTAAAAAGTCAAAACCTAATTTTTTAGATAATGGTAATGATGATGACGATAAATCACAGAAGCCTAGTTTCTTTGAAGGTATTTTTTCTGGTAAACTTGCTGTTAAGATGACTATTTTTGGTGCAGTTCTTGGTGGGTTTTTCATTTTTCTCTTTTCCATAGCAGTTGCTCAGGGTGGAGGAGTTATTGCTAGTTATGATGAAGCTCTTGGTGTTAGTGATGCTACCGGTGGAGAAACTGGTGGAATTGATTATAGTACTTCTGATCCCTTGGCTCAGGCTTTTTTTGATAGAGTGGCAGAAATAAAAAATAGTTTTCAAGCTCAAGGAAAAACTTTTAATCCTGTTTATATTTCTGCTGTCTATATTATTTTAAATCAACATGGTGCGGATTTTACTTATGAAGATATGACAACTGCATTTATTACTGAGATTGCCAATAGTATGTTTTCTGGTAATAGTTTTAGTGAGGAAACCTTTCGACAAAATTTAATTAATTCTATTTTTCCGAAGTATACGTCTGGAGGTAATGCTAGTACTTATGAAGTCTGGGCAGATGAGGTTTTTGAATACTATGATGATTATTTTAGTTTAATAGGTTCTACGGCTTCTAATTGTGCTAGTTTGGGTTCTTGTGTTTATGAAATTAAAGGTTTTTATATTTCCGGACGTGGTAATGTCAGCCAAGCTATGACAATTAATGATTTGAAAGTTCGGTTAATGGAATGTGGTGGATCTTTTGGTAGTGGTGATTGGAATACTCCTTTGGAAGGGGAAGAATTGGTTCCTTTTGAGCAATATGTTTTAGGTGTTGCTTATCAAGAAATTGGTCCTACTGCTCCGGATGAAGCGATTAAAGCACAGATGGTTGCGGCACGTAGTTTTTCTTTGGCACGACCTTTGTCTATGGGAAATGCAAATGGAAAAAAATTAGAGCAGGAAGATGGTCAATGGATATTGCAACTTTCTTCTTGTGTTGCTGACCAAGTATACTGTAATCCTAATCTTGGATGTTCGGCGATGAATGATGGGGAACAATACGGAACGGTTCGTAGTGGTGTTGATCATGGTGTTAAATTTAAAGATCCTTTGCCTGCGGATCATAAAATGCGTACTTTAGCCAATGATACCATGGGAGAAGTTTTAGTAAATGAACAAGGAAATGTTATTTCTACAAATTACGCGAGTGCTGTTCAAAATCAGTTTATTTCTCTTGCTGAACAGGGGCTTAATTATAAGCAAATCTTATTACAAGTTTATGGAGCTTCTAATATCGATAAGATGACATGTAATACTGGATCTGGTGATGGTTGTAATAGTACTGGTAGTACTGGGCCTTATTCTGGTTGGAAACAAGGAGATCCTGCCTGGGGTACGATAACCATTGGTAATACGAATAAAACTATTGCTGGTGTTGGATGCTTGGCTACTTCTGTTTCTATGTTAATTGCGAAAAGTGGTGTAGCTACTACGGTGGATGGAGATTTTAATCCTGGTACTTTTGTACAAAAGTTAAATGCTACGGGAGGATTCTCTGGAGCGAACTTAATCTGGGCTGCGGTTAGTAATGCGGCACCAAACTTTGTTTTCCAAACCAAGAGAACTCTTGCTGGTCAATCACAATCACAAAAACTGGAAACAATTCGAAACTTAGTTAATCAAGGATATTATGTTGTTGTTGAAGTAAAAGGAAATACTGGTCAACACTGGGTAGCTGTTGATGGTGTTGATGGTAATACAATTTTAATGATGGATCCAGCTAGTCAATCTACAAATATGTGGAGTGAATATAACTGGCAGAATACTAGCGAATTAGCTTATTTTGCAGTTACTCAATAGGAGAAAAGAATATGAAAAAGGGAAAAGTAAAATATATTGTTATCATTGTTATTTTAATTATTTATTGTGTAGGAATGTATCTTATTTTTGGTGTTTCTGAAACCAAGGAACGTAATACCACGACCACCTTGTTAGTTGGTGATTCTACGGTTTGGAATTATTCTTCTAGGGATTGGATGAATGTTACTAACCAGCAATTGCTTTCCGATGTTAATTGGCAAAAATTTAAAGTATATGTTGATAATGAATATTTTGGTAATTATTCTGTATGGTTAGATGATCGTTGGTATTTGTTTGATGATAATAGAAATGCGGTTACTTATCAGGGAAATTTGTTTGCTTATGATGCTGATTTTGATATGGATATTTTACCTTTTACTACTTCGCAAATTATGGATTATACGTATGTTAATCAAGTCTTAAAAGAACATAATCTTAATACAGATACTGCTTATACTTTAGCAACTCAATCTTCTTTTGATTTTGATAAGGATGGAGTTAATGAAACTTTTTACGTGGTTAGTAATGTTTTTGCCATTGATTTTTTCCCAGAAACTTACTTTTCCTTTGTATTTATGGTAGATAATAATCAAATTTATATGCTTTATGAAGATGTAGATAAGAATGAGGGAGTGAATGGTTGCAAACCAAATTTATATACGGTTGCGGATGTTGATAATGATGAACAATATGAATTGATTCTTATGTGTTCTAGGTATAGTAATCAAATACCAGTAATGATGTTGTATGAATTTCGAGATAATGCGTTTAAAATTGCAATTTCTAATCAATAATTAATGACGATTTGTAATTTTGATGTTATAATATAGTGCGAAAGGGAGTAATCATATGAAATTTAAATTTAGAGCAGATCCAGAAGATATTTTAATGTTTGTCTTATTTGCGATATTTTTGTTATATATTGTTTGTATTGGTGTTTTAAATTTGTCTTCTTTTGCAACGGAAGGTTATTTGTTTGGTCTTAATCCGTTTCCTGCTTTTGGACCTAAATATATAGCTGCCACTTTAACTTTTTATTTTCTTGCTTTGGGTGGTTTATTAATAAGTGTTAGTTCTTACTTTTTTGACCGTGAAAAGGGATTTGGTTTTACTACCGATAAGAAAGATAAAGGTTATTCTAGATGGGCAAAAGAAAAGGAAATTAAAGAGGAATTGGAGCGAGTAGAGATTAAGCAAGAGAATTCTACGGCTGCTGGAGTTCCACTTATTCTTAATGAAAATGAAATGTGGGTAGATAATAGTGAGTATCACTCATTAGTTATTGGTGCTACTGGTTCTGGTAAAACACAGACTGTTATTTTACCTTTGGTTCACAGTTTAGCTAAGGCAAAAGAGTCTATGATTATTACGGACCCTAAAGGTGAAATTTATGAAAAAACAAGTAATATGCTTCGTGCTCGTGGTTATCAGATTTTACTTTTAAATTTCCGTGATCCACAAAATGGTAATGCTTGGAATCCGATGTCTTTACCTTATCAAATGTATAAAGATGGAAATCAAGATAAAGCGATTGAGTTGTTAGATGACTTAGCTTTAAATATTTTGTATGATGAATCTAATCAAAATGCTGACCCATTCTGGGAAAAAACATCTGCCGATTATTTCTCTGGTGTTGCTTTAGGTCTTTTTGAAGATGCTAAGGAAGAAGAAATTAACATTAATAGTATTTCTTTGGCTACTACGGTTGGTGAAGAAAAATTTGGTGGTAGTACTTATATTAAAGAATATTTCTCAGCAAAAGATCCAGCTAGTGCTGCAGCAATTAATGCTTCTAGTACAATTATGGCTCCTACAGAAACTAAGGGATCCATTTTATCTGTATTTAAGCAAAAAGTAAAATTATTTGCTTCTCGTGATAATTTAAGTGAAATGTTATCTCATAGTGATATCGATTTAAAAAGTATAGGGGAACGTCCTACCGCTGTTTTCATTGTTATTCAAGATGAGAAAAAGACTTATCACTCTTTGGTTACTATTTTATTGAAACAAATTTATGAAACCTTAATTGGTGTTGCACAAATGCATGGTGGAAAATTACCTGTTCGTACTAATTTCTTGTTAGATGAGTTTGCTAATATGCCCCCTTTAAAAGATGTTACTACCATGATTACGGCTGCTCGTTCCAGACATATTCGATTTACTATGATTATTCAAAACTTTGCTCAGCTTGATCAAGTTTATGGTAAAGAAAATGCAGAAACTATTCGAGGTAACTGTGGTAATATTATTTATTTGATTACTACAGAGTTGAAAGCGTTGGAAGAAATTTCTAAGATGTGTGGTGAAGTTAAGTCGAAGAAGGATGAAAAGACTGCTTCTACACCACTTGTTACAGTTTCTGATTTACAACGTATGAAGCAATTTGAAGTTATCATTCTACGTATGAGAAAACAACCTTTTAAAACAAGATTCACTCCATATTTTCAATTGGATTGGGGACGCAAGTATCCACAGGCTGATTATCCTACACGTAAGAAGGAAGAAGTACATACTTTTGATATAAAAGAGTTTGTTAAGGCACAGAAGAAGAAAAAGTTACTTGAGATGATGAATGCTGCTGATAATGGAAATAACTCTGGTGGTGCTCCTAAAGATATGTTTGGTGGAGGTTTTCCGCCAATGGGTGGTGGTGTTCCTAGAGCTCCGTTTGGTGGTTTACCATCTAATCCTATGATGGGTTCTTCTTCAAATCCAATGATGGGTGGAGGTAATTCTCCTTTTGCTCCTTCTACTAATCCAATGGGAGGTGCTAGACCTAATACGATGCCATCGTCTAATCCTTTTGCTCCTTCTAATCATGGTGGTAATATGTCTGGTATGCCTCATGGAATGCCAAATCCTACTTCACAAGTTTCTCCTGGAAGTAGTCCTATTCCTGTTCCTAATCCTACAGTTGCACCAACCTCGGCAAAGCCCGCTCCTAAAGATGATGGTTTAGGATTTGATGTGGATGAATTAGTACGTAAGATTGATGCGAAAATAGCAGAACTGGAAGAAGAAGAAAAGAGAAATAAAGAACAAGAGGCGAAAAAGAATTCTACGATTCCTTCCGTTAATGATAAAAAAGATTCCTCTTTGCCTGATTCTATTACTGAGAAAAAAGATTCTTCTATTATTGAGGATACTAAGAAACCATTTAATCCACAAGAAGTACAAAAGAGTGCTGTGGTAACAGAGGAGAAGAAAGATGTCAAAGAAGTAAGTCCTACTAATTTAACCTTAGATGATGACGACGATGATGATGAATTTTTTGATGATTTCTTTGATAATTAGGAGGTATATATATGGGTACAAATTTTAATGTTGGTAGTTTTAATGCTATTAATACAAGTGAAGAAAAAAAGCCAAAATCTAATAAATCTCATGGTTCTAATGATGAATTACGAAAGAGATTGCTTCTTTTTGGTGGAGTTGTTTTAGGTGGCGCTATTCTTTTATTTCTTATCTTATTTCTTCTTTCTTTGTTTATGCAGAAAACATATTCTTATGATGATATTGAGAAAATAATGACTAATGCTGCGAAGGAATATTTTGAAGATCATCCTAAAAAGTTACCATCTTCCCCTAATCAAAGAGTAGAAATTGATGTGGATACGTTGGTTTCTTATGAATATATGGATGAAATGGTAGAATATACAGGGGAAGAGCTTACTTGTACGGGTAAAGTTGCTGTGCAATCGAATGGTAGTGAGTACTTATATATTCCAAGATTGGAATGCGGAGACGATTATGTTACACAATCTTTAAATGAAGTTGTTACTAAAAAAGTTGTTACTGAGGGAGATGGACTTTACCAATTAGGTAATAATTATGTGTATCGTGGAGAAAATGTTAATAATTATCTTCAGTTAGAGCAATCTCTATGGAGAATTGTAAAAGTTACGGAAGAGGGAGAATTGATGTTAATTTTAGATGCTCCTACTTTTGAATCCGTTACCTGGGATGATCGTTATAATTCCGTGGTTGGTTATAATTTAGGAATTAATACTTATTCAGCTAGTCGTATTCGTGATTCGTTAGAGACATATTATAAAACGAATGATGAAGATAATGCTATTTTATCTGATGATGATCGTAGTAAGACAGTTAGTTTTGATTTATGTATTGGAAAAAGAAAAACAACCGATACTTTGAAGGATAATTCTTTAGAATGTTCTGAAGTTTTACAAAATCAAAAGATAGGGTTACTTACAGTTTCTGATTATATGACAGCTAGTCTTGATTCAAATTGTAAAACTACAGTAGATTACTCTTGTCAAAATTATAATTATTTAGTTTCTTCTTATAAATGGTGGTTAGTTACTGCTTCTAGTGAGAATACCAGTGAAGCTTATAGTATTAGTACTAGTGGAATTTTAGAAAACACTACTACTTCTAGTTATATGTATCCTAGAGCGGTGATTATGTTGGATTCTAATGTATTGTTTAAGAGTGGTAAGGGTACAGAAAGTAAACCATATAAAGTGAAATAGGAATCTATTATGATGATAGATTCTTTTTTTTCATATTTTATATTAGGTGATGTCTATTGAAAATTACTGTTGATGAATTGTTATCTTTAAAGAAACCTATTTTTTTGATTGATATTCGTGATGTTGATAGTTATCAGAAAGGGCATATTCCAGGGGCTAAGAATATTGTAAGTTCGGAACTTATTTATCATCCATCTACTTATTTGGATTTTAATCATACGTATTATATTTATTGTGATGTTGGTTATCTTAGTGAAGATGTTTGTATGCGATTAAGAATGCGTGGATATCGTGCTATTTCTATTCTTGGAGGATATCAGAATTACTTGTTTAAGAGATAAATTTGTACTATAATAGTATAAGGTGATGCTAATGGATGTAGTAGAGTCTTTTATTCAGTTTTGTACTGATTTTATTAGTGATGGAGGACTTATTTTTGGTTTCATCCTTATCTTATTAGAATCTTTTTTGCCAGTTTTGCCACTTGGAGTGTTTGTTGCTTTAAATGTAAATGCTTTTGGTGATGTTCTCGGTATTGGTTTATCTTGGTGTGCTACTTGCTTGGGGTGTTTTATTTCTTATACTTTTTTTTCATTTTTATCGGATAAATTACTTACTCGTGTTCTCTCTAAAAAAACACTTGCACAAGTAGAAAAGGCAATGAGTAAATTTCAAAAGATATCGTTTTCTAATTTAGTATTAGTTATTTCTTTACCATTTACTCCTGCTTTTTTAGTTAATATTATTTGTGGTATTGCTAGAGTTAGTAAACGTAAATTTTTATTTTCTATTTTTATTGGTAAAGTATTTATGATTCTTTTCTGGGGGTATGTCAGTAAGAGTTTAATTGAAAGTATGACAGATATTAATACTATTATTATTGTTTCTCTTATGTTAATTGTTGCTTATGTTATTTCAAAATTTGTTAGTAAAAAAGTAGATTTGGAGTAGGAGGTTTTTATGGATTATATTATTATAGGATTGTTAGTTGTTATTTTGATTTTGGTAGTGATATCGTTATTTAAGAATATTAATGAAAGTAATATTACGGAAAGACTTGGTCGTTTAGAAGTAAATTTGATGAAGGAGATGGGTGATTTTAAAAGTGACTTGTCTCGTAGTTTAAATGATGATTTTACAAAGTTAAATGAGCAAGTAGAGCGTCGATTACTTGCAGTTAATGAAAAAGTAAATGAAAGATTGGATCAGAATTTTGAGAAGACAAATAAGACTTTTATGAATGTTATAGAACGATTATCTAAGATTGATGAAGCACAGAAGAAAATTGAAAATTTATCTACGGATATTGTTAGTTTACAAAGTATTTTGACGGATAAAAAGACACGTGGTATTTTTGGTGAGGTAAATTTAAAGCATATTTTAACGAATGTCTTTGGAGAAAAAAACGATTCTATTTATCGATTACAATATACTCTTAGTACGGGAGTGATCGCTGATTGTGTGTTGTTTGCTCCAGAGCCTTTAGGTACGATTGCTATCGACTCTAAATTTCCTTTGGAACATTATCAAAGGATGGTGGATAAAAAGTTGGCGGTAGAGATGCGTGATAATTACGAAAAGATGTTTAAACAGGATATGAAGAAACATATTGATGCAATTAGTAGTAAATATATCATTCCTGGAGAAACGGCTGATCAAGCGATTTTATTTTTACCAGCAGAAGCGATATTTGCAGAGATTAATGCTTATCATTCAGATATTATTGAATACGCTTATAAAAAGAGAGTATGGATTACTAGTCCTACTACTTTGATTTCTACTTTAACTGTTATTGAGATGATTATTAAAAATATGGAACGTGATAAATATACTTCAGTTATTCATGAGGAGTTAAATAAATTAGGATTAGAATTTGCTAGATATAAGGAACGTTGGGATAAGTTAGCTCGTAGTATTCAGACAGTAAATAAAGATGTTGAGAATGTATCTATTACTACAGATAAAATTTCTAAAAAGTTTGATAGTATTAATAAGGTAGAAGTAGGGTTGTTAGAGAGCAAGGATGAATAGTTTCTTTCTTTTTTTATCTATTTATAGTAAAATATGTTTTGTGAATAAGGGGGAGTTATAGTGAAAATTAAATCACAAAATGAATTTATTGATTTGTTTTTGATTGCACTTGCAGAAAGTGGATTTTTAATATCTTCGTTTCAATTGCCTGATGATTTTATTTCTATCATGAGTAATAGAAAATATAGTGAGTTTTTTTCTTTTTTCCAAAATTTATCTGATTTAGATTTTGTTCCTAGATTAAAAATATTGTCGCGTGAGGGATATATTGATTTTAAACAACAGGATAATAAGAATGGAATTATTGATATAAGAAAGCTCATTTCTCATCCTAATTCTTTTATGGAGCACTTTAATCAAGATTCTATTCATAAGATGCAAGAGTTAATAGATGAAGTGAACAGTACTCATCAGTTAAATGATATGTTGAAAAAAGAAGGAGCAACAGGCACTTATAGGAAAGACAATTCTAATGGAATTTATTCCTTGGATGAAGGAGATAAGATTTTTACAAATGGAAATCTTATAGAGATGATGCCTAATACTTATATGGTTGAAAATTCTTCTTTTTGTATTGTAGAATCTTTTAAAGAACAAAGACTACAACATATGCAGGTTACTTATCCGTTTGAATTTGAATACTATATGAAAAATGTAATTACTAATATTTTGGAATTACATAGAATGCAGGAGGATTCTTCTGAGCAACAGAGAAGAAAATATTAACTATTTAGGTTTTCTAAATAGTTTTTTTTGAATATTTTTTTAGATTATTCGTATACTAAAAATAGTTCGTTCATAAAGTTTAATATGAAACATATTATATTGTTTTTTATTGGTTTTATTTTTATGGTAATTGGATGTACTTTTTCTATTTTATATTTTAATTTGTTTGTCTTTGGGTATAGTTTTTTAGAATATATTTTATTTTTATTACAGCGAGGGGAATGTTATCTTTTTATTTTAGGATCTTCTTTGGTATATATTTCTTTGATTAGAAAGGGGAGGCATTCATGACTTATATTTATGACTTATTACTTAATTTTCAAGATAAAGAAAGATTGGTTGAATTTTTTGAATGGTCAAAATACGATGTTTTAGAACATGTAAAAAAAATCCCTATTGTAAGGGTTTCGTCTATTGATATGGATAATTTTTGTTTTGCAGATATTAAGATAAGTAAGGAATTTTTAGATAAGATTAAGGGTAAAACTTTACTTTATAAAAAAAAGAAAACCATATCGTATGCTAGTTTGTTTTGTGACTTAAATCGCGTTGTTGCGATAGAGTTTTCTGAACAAGGAGAAATTATTGCTCGAAGTTGTCTATTGTTAGATGAGGAAAGTGAAGTTATACAGGGAGCAGTGGATTTTGAAGAAGAAAGTATTTCTTATAAGGTCATAAAAAAAGATAGAAGTTTGTTTTTTCTTACTCGGGAAGAGGAGTTTCAAAAAAAGTATTTGTTAAAAGAGGTTTCTTTCTTATTTCAGAAAAAGAATTTTGATAAACTTATTTATTTATATGAAGAGGTTTTCGGTAAGGATAGTCGTAATGTTGTTTCTAAATATGAACGGTTATTTGATGATTTAACTTATCATTTTGATTTTCGATATCGTCGGTTATTTGATATTGTACGTCTTAGTTATTCTAAAAAATAAAAGCATCTTACTTGATGCTTTTTTAGTAGTCTATTTTCATTGCTTTTTTTACTTCTTTCATTTGTGCTTCTGCTTTTTCCTTGGCTTTTTTTGTTCCTTTTTCTAAAATTTCTTTTACAATTTCAGGATTTTCTTCATAATATTTTCTTTTTTCTTTGATTGGTTTTAAGAAGTTATTCATTGCTTCTACTAGCTCTTTTTTACATTGTACACAACCACGGGAACCTTTTTTGCATTCCGTGCAAATCTTTTCTATATTTTCTTTCTTATTTACTAAGTTATGATAGTAGTAAACCATACAGATGTCTGGATTTGCAGGGTCGTCTTTTTTAATTTTATTAGGGTCTGTTACTGCTCCCATAATTTTTTTCTTTATTGTTTCTTCATTGTCGTTTAGGAATATGGCATTTCCTAGACTTTTTCCCATTTTATCATTTCCATCTAGACCTTTTACTCGTTTTACTTCACTTAGTATTGCACTTGGTTCTTTTAGTGTGGTTCCATAAATGGAGTTGAATTTTCTAACAATTTCGCGGCATTGTTCTAGTAGGGGAAGTTGATCTTCTCCTACAGGTACTACTTCTCCATCAAAGGCTGTGATATCGGCTGCTTGGGAAACTGGGTAACCTAAAAATCCATAGGTGATGGATTCTCCTTTGTTACCAAATAATTCTTTTTTCTGAGCAATTTCAGTTTTTACTGTAGGATTTCTTTCTAGTCTAGCTACTGTTACAAGATTGGAGTAGAATACAGTAAGTTCTGCAATTTCAGGTATTTTTGATTGAATAAAGAAATTTACTTTTTTAGGGTCTAGACCAATCGATAATAAGTCTATTGTAATTTCGGTTACATTTTTTCTAACTTTTTCTGGATTGTTGAAATTATCTGTTAGAGCTTGTACATCGGCAATTTCTAAATAGAAATCATAATCATTTTGCATTTTTAAATAATTTTTTCCAGCTCCAAAATAATGACCTAGGTGAAGATTTCCTGTTGGTCTTAATCCTGTTAAAATTGTTTTTTTCATATTATCACTTTCTTTCTTTTTTCATTTTAGCATATTTTGAGGTATAAAAAAAGCGATTTTATCGCATTTTCTTTAGTGTTAATATTGTTGCACTTGCTCCATATAAATTATTTATTAAAGGTGTTTCTACGCGTGTATTTACTGGGTTGTTGATAAGGAATGTGGTTTCTCCTATTTGTTCTGTTCCCCAGGCGTATTTAGGAGCTATTTGCATTTGTGGAGAAAGTAGACCTCTATTTTCTAACCATCGATTTAAAGGTGTGTTTTCTACTATTGTTTGTAATTCTGTTGGTACTAGTCCGCCATGATAATGTCCAGATACGACAAGGTTCGTATTTGGTTGGAAACATTCTCCTAATTCTTTACTTACTATGATTGGAGATTGTGGCTCGTGTGTTACTAAAATACTATATTTATCTTCACTAAATAGATTTGGATTATAGTGTTTTTCGATTAGTTTTTTATAATCTTCAGGAGATTCACGATCACATTTTCTTTTTTCTTTATTTTCGTAATAATCAAAATCTGGAGATAAGGCACTATACTCAATATTGTTTATAGTTACTTTTTCGCCATTTTCTAATACCATAAAATTTGGTAGTTCTTCTAGTGTTTGTTTTAGAATTTCTTTATTTCCTGGAACCCATATATTGTTTTTTCTTGTCATCTGATCATGATTTCCATATCCTACAATCGTTGGTTTTCCTTTTGAAAATTCATCAAACATTTTTTGAAATTGATATTTGAAGTCTTTTTCTTTTAAATCATTTACACTATTTACACTATCTCCGGCAATTATTATATGACTTATTTCGGCCATATCAATCTTATTTGCTAACTTTTCTAAATTTTTTTCTCCAATCGTTTTTTCTTTGTGAATATCTGAAATAACTACTATTTTCATTTCTGTTGGAATTTTTCTGGAATATATCGTAAGGTATCTAATTTTTCCCATATATATTTCCCCCTTTTCTTTGATTGGTTATTATACTATATTTTATTTCTTTTGTCAAATTGACATAAAGTGTTGTCTTAAATAAAATTGTAGGGTATAATATAAGACGTTGGAGGGATAGAAATGGCAAAAAAAGAAGAAAAGAAAGAAAAAACAACTGTAAAGAAAGAAACTAAAAAAGAAGAAAAGAAAGATGTTAAGAAAAATATTCATGAAGTAGTTATTAAAATAGATGGAGAAGCTTGGCAAAAAGCACTTGATGGAGCTTTTCGTAAAAAACAAAAAACTGCGAAAGTGGATGGATTTAGAAAAGGTAAAGTACCAAGAGAGATTTATGAGAAACATTTTGGTAAAGAATCTTTATTTATTGATGCAGCAGATAGTGTGTTACAAGATGCTTATACAAAAGCAATGGAAGAGTCTAAATTAGTTCCAGTAGTACAACCTGCAGTTGATTTAAAGAGTTTAAATGAAGATGGTGTAGAATTTACTTTTAAAATTGTTACGAAACCAGAAGTAAAGGTTAAAAAGTATAAAGGATTAAATATTAAACCTGAGAAAGTAGAAGTTAGTTCTGATGAAGTAAATCATGAACTTGGTCATTTATTAGAAAGATATACAGAACTTGTTACTAAGGAAGATGGTGTTGTTGAAGAAGGAAATACTGCAGTAATCGATTTTGAAGGATTTAAAGATGGTGTTGCTTTTGATGGTGGAAAAGGAGAAAACTACTCTTTAGAGATTGGAAGTCACACATTTATTCCTGGATTTGAAGAACAAGTAGTTGGAATGAAGACTGGAGAAGAAAAAGAGATTGAAGTTACTTTCCCAGAAGATTATGGTGCTAAAGATTTGGCTGGAGCAAAAGCTATCTTTAAGGTAAAAGTTCATGAAATTAAAGAAAAACAAAATAGAGAATTAGATGAAGATTTCTTTGAAGATTTAGGAATGGAAGGCGTTAATTCTGAAGAGAGCTTAAAAGAAGAAATTAAGAAGAGTATTCTTGCTCAAAAGGAAATGGATGCTGAGAATAAATATATTGATGCTATTTTAGAAGGAGTTTCTAAAAATGTTGAAGTAGATATTCCAGAAGAGATGGTAGAAGAAGAAGTTACTCGTTTAATGAGACGTTTTGAAGAACAAATGAGAATGCAAGGAATTTCTTTAGATTTATATTATCAATTTACACAATCTAGTGAAGCAGACCTTAGAAGTCAATTAGAAAAAGAAGCTTATTCTAATGTACTTTATCGTTTAATGTTAGAAGAGATTATGAATTTAGAAAAGATTGAAGTATCTGTAGAAGAAGCTGAAAAAGAAGCAGAAGAATTAGCCAAGAAATATCAATTAGAAAAAGAGGAATTCTTAAAACAATTTGGTGGAATTGATATGGTTCAATATGATTTAGAAATGAGAAAGACTATTGAACTTTTGAAAGAGGCAAATAAGTAATAGAAAGTGGTACTTAGGTACTGCTTTTTTGTTCTAAATTTATATATATTTTTTAATTTTTAGATAAGCTAAATTTGTAATACCATTTTTAGTTACAAATTTTGTTTTAAAAAGTTAAGTATTAACTATAAAAATAAAATGAATTACATTGTCAAAAAGTAAAAAATATAGTATATTTAGAGTAATAAAGATAGAAATAATACTTAAATTCGGTACCCTAAAGTATCTTTCTTTTTGATTGTAATATGTTTGGTTTTAAAGGAGAGAATATATGTTAAAAAAGATACAGATATTTATACGTAATTATACCAAGCAAATTATAGCTATGAGTGTTTTTTTTATTGCGATTTTTAGTTTTTTTTTACTTTCCTCTTTTGCTTTGGAAACTCCTTTAAAAAGTATCATTATTACTTCTAAGAATACTAGTTTTGAATCAAAAGAAGTTGGTTCTTGGCAAATAAAAAAAAGTGGTAAATGGATTAGTAAAGGTAGAGCTAGAGTTGTTTTTGATGTGGATACTACTTTAATGACAGAAAATAAAAGTACGGATATTATTATGGTATTAGATATTTCTGGTTCTATGTCTGGTGATAAATTAGATAGAGTGAAACAGGATTCTACAGAATTAGTTGATAGTTTACTTTCTAATGGAAATAATCAAGTAGCTCTTATTATTTTTGATACTACTTCTACTATAGTATCTGATTTTACGAGTGATAAAGATAAGTTAATAAGTCAAATTAATGATTTACAAGTTCAGGGTAATACTAATTATTATCAAGCATTAGTAAATGTTGATAATATTTTAAAAGACTATACAAAGCAAGATAATAGAGATGCGATTGTTTTATTCTTAACGGATGGTTATCCTAATGTCAATACTCCTAATCAGATTACGCAATATCAATATTTAAAAACGAAGTATCCTTATATTACTGTGAATGGAATACAGTATGAGATGGGGAATGCAATTTTAAAACCTATTCAAGAAGTTAGTGATAATCAGTTTTTTGCTGATATGGAAACTTTAAGTAATGTGTTATTTGATGCAAGTGTTGTGCCTATCCCTTATGAAAAGTTTGAAATTGTGGATTATATTGATCAACGTTATTTTAAATTAGATAGTAAAGATGATATTACTGTTAGTGAAGGGACAATAAAATTAGAAGAGGAAAATGGTAAACAAAAAATTACTTGGACGATTGATAATTTTAAATCTGGAAGAAATGCAAAACTTACGATGGATATCGATTTAAAAGAAGAGTATATAGGACAGGGCGGAGTATATTCTACAAATGAAAGCACAGAAGTGTTTAGTAAGATTGAAGAGCAAGATGAAGATGTAATCAGTGTTGATAGTCCAAGATTGCAAGAAGGGTATTCTGTTATTTATGATGGGAATGCACCAAGCGGTTGTACTGTAAGTAATATTCCAAATTCTAAAACTTATTCTGTATTTAATTCGGTATCAATTGAAGAGGAAAAACCAATTTGTGTAGGTTATCAATTTAAAGGGTGGGAGATTGTTACGGAAAATGTTACTTCTATTAATGATGATTACTTTGTCATGCCAGAAAAGGATGTTACTATTAGAGCAATTTGGTCAGAGTTCACTTTGGCAAAGTCAATGGATGGAGTAGTTTCCAAAGTTCAAACTTTGTATAAAATAATGCAAGATCAAGCAGTAATGGATAACGTTGCTAGCGAATTTGTATCAGCAAGTAGTGGGATTGATTTTGCTTCTATACCATCAAATACAAATGGTAAGGGTGTTTACACAAGAGCTGGGACTGAAGAGGATGAATATCCAATTCATTATTATCGAGGAGATATTGATAATAATCATGTTAAGTTTGCTAATTTTTGTTGGAAAGCAGTTATAACGACAGAAACAGGTGGTGTAAAATTAATTTATGACGGACATCCTGATGATAATGGATATTGTAATAATACTGGTACAGAATCTATGATAGGAAAAACTTCTTTTAACTTAGATAGTACGTCACCAGCAGATGTAGGTTATATGTATGGGACGAGATACGAGTATTCTAGTATAGATGCAAAGGATTTGGGAACAGTTATCTATGGAAATGATATAATTTGGGATGGTAGTCAATATACTTTGGTAGATACTATAGAAAGTAATGATTGGGCAAATGATAGGGTAAATTTAGCTAAAAGGTATCATTATACATGTTTGTCTGCTGATAATACTTGTGATAGTGTTTATTATATTCATTTCTTTGGGGACTCTACTGTTATTTACTATTTGACATTAAATCAGGGGAATAATATAGAAGATATTAAGAATGAAATGTTTTCTAATACAACTGATTCTACTATTAAAACGATGTTAGATGTTTGGTATTCGGAAAATATGATAGAATATACAAAATACTTAGAAGATACGGTATGGTGTAATGACAGAAAATTTTTTAGTGGAAGTTTAAAAGGCAAGGATGTAGATGCAGGAACTGATGTTAGTTATTTCACTGCATTTGGTAATAATATATATTCAAAAAATCCAAGTGTGAGTTGTTCAAATTTAAATGATTCTTTTACAGTAAGTAATGAGAAAGGAAATGGTGCTCTGACTTATCCTATAGCACTATTGACGGTAGATGAGTTTACATTAGCTGGTCATATAAGTGAATATAGTGGGAATTCCTATTTAGATATAGGTCGATATTATTGGTCACTTTCCCCTGATTATTTCTATCGGTATAGTGCTCTTACATTTCGTATGGATTCTGTTGGTTCTGTTGGTAATCTTAGGGTAAGTAATTCGAGTGGTGTTCGTCCGTCTGTTTCTCTTTCAGCTGACGTTATGGTAGTAAATGGAGATGGAAGTAGTACGAATCCATATGAAGTAGAACTTGTCGTTTGATTTATAGAGTTAGGATAAATTATTTATCCTTTTTGTTTGGTAATTTCTGAAAATGTTAGTTAATTTCTTGATGTAGAAGTTCTTTTATTATATAATAGTAAGCAGTATTTAAAATTTGGAGGTGAACTATCTATGAATAATCAAAAACTAGCTGTTTTGGCTTTGAACGATGTTGTAGTTTTTCCAAATAATGAGATTCGTATTGAATACGATGATTCTTTTGAAAAGGCTAGTATTGATTATGCAGATAACACTGATGATAAATATTTAGTAATTGTTCATCCCATAGATTCCAATTATGTTGTTGACGTTACTTCGCTTCCTAGTTATGGTATTTTAGGGCAAATTAAATTAAAATTAAATGTTCCTAATGGAAAAACTAGAGTAGTTATTGAAGGAATAAAACGTGTTCATGTTTCTAATTATTTTTATCAGAACCATTTCTATCAAGCAGATATTAGTGAAGTGGTAATTCCTTCTTCGGAGGAAGATAAGAATTATTATTCTCTTTTGATGAAGTCTTTAGATAAATATATTGAAAAAGCTCCCTATATGAGTAATGCTATTATTAGTCAATTGGATACGGTGGAAAGTTTAAATGAACTTTGTGATTTAATTGGTTCTTTTTTACCGGTTGATTATAATAAAAAGAAGAAGTATGTGATGACAATTTCTCCTATAGAACGTGCACGTATACTAATTGAAGATATGAATGAAGAGATAAAGTTTCTTGAATTAGAGCGAAAAATTGAAAGTGAAGTTGAACAGGAGATTGAAGAAAGTCAGAAAGAATATTTTTTAAGAGAAAAGCTTCGTGCTATTAAACGAGAACTTGGTGATATCAATAGTAAAGAAGATGAGATTGAAAATTTAAAGAAACGTCTTTCTAAGTTAAAATGTAATTATAAAGTTCGGGAAAAAATTAAAAGTGAAATTTCTAGATATGAAGCTATGAGTAGTCATTCCCCTGAACTTGGAATGATTCGTGATTATTTAGATTGGATGCTTCATTTACCTTGGAATATTTATACTAAGGATACAAAAGATTTGGTTAAGGTAGAACAGATTTTAAATTCTACTCATTATGCTTTAGAGGAAGTAAAATCTCGAATTTTAGAGTATTTAGCAGTAAAACAGAATACAAATAATTTGCGTAGTCCTATTCTTTGTTTGGTAGGTCCTCCAGGGGTTGGAAAAACTTCTTTAGCTTTAAGTATTGCTGAGAGTCTAGGAAGGAAAACTGCTAAAATTAGTGTTGGTGGTATTAATGATGAGGCAGAAATTGTAGGGCATCGAAGAACTTATGTGGGAGCTATTCCTGGACGAATTATTCAAGGGATTCGTAAAGCTGGTACGGCGAATCCAGTCTTTATTATTGATGAAATTGATAAGATGACAAAAGATATTAAAGGAGATCCTGCTAGTAGTTTGCTTGAGGTTTTAGATCCAGAACAAAATGATAAGTTTTCTGATCACTATATCGAAGAAGAATTTGATTTATCTAAAGTATTGTTTATTGCTACTGCAAATTATATTGAACAGATTCCATATGAGCTTCGTGATCGTTTGGAAATTATTGAACTTACTAGCTATACCGAGTATGAAAAATTGGATATTGCTAAGAACCATTTGATTCCTAGGGCTTTGGAAGAGCACGGATTAACCTCTTTACAAGTACAACTTGATGATGATGCTATTCTTGCTATTATTCGATATTATACAAAAGAAGCAGGGGTCCGTGAATTGGATCGTAGAATTGCTTCTTTGTTCCGAAAAATTGTTAAGAAAATGTTATTAGAGAAGGAACAAGTTTTTTATCCTATTGGAGAGAAGGATTTGGAAGCATTTTTAGGGAAGAAAAAGTTTAGTTATGAAAAAACTGGTAAAAAAAGTGAAGTTGGTGTTGTTAACGGAATGGCTTATACGGCTTTTGGTGGAGATATTTTACCAATTGAGGTTACTATGTTTCCAGGTAAGGGTGAACTTATTCTAACGGGTTCCTTGGGCGATGTTATGCAAGAGTCTTGCCAAATTTCTTTTAGTTATATTAAAGCTAATGCTGGTTCCTTTTCGATTGATTCCAATTTACTTTCTGAAAATGATATCCATATTCATTTTCCAGAGGGGGCCGTTGCTAAAGATGGACCTTCGGCTGGGATTGCAATTACTACTGCTTTAGTTAGCTTGTTTAAAAATCATGCTGTTGCAAATAATGTGGCTATGACGGGTGAAATTACGTTACGTGGTCGAATTTTAGAAATTGGTGGTCTTCGTGAAAAAGTAATCGGTGCTCATAGAGCAGGTATTCGTAAAATTTTCTTACCAAGAGAGAATAGAAAAGATTTAGATGAGATTCCAGAGGAATTAAAAAAACAAATAACCTTTGTATTTGTAGAAAAATATGGTGATATTTACCAAAGATTATTTGGTAGGGGGTAAGATGGTGGGAGACGTTAAGATTGTTGATTTTAATTCTTATTCTGTGGATGATTTAGTACAAATGATGAATTTTAAGAATTATTTGACTGTACTTTCTACTTCACAATTATGTGAATATTGTTTGGATCCTGGTTTTTATGGAGAAGTTATTGATTCAGCTAATATTATGCTTGATTGTGAGGATACGTTTTTCTTGTTAGATTCTTCTTATCCAGAAAAAGTTTATGAAGTTATTCAGAACTGTCGTTTTCGATTTCAGGATTCTAATTTTACGGAAGTTTCTAATGAGGTACTTTTAGGTTTAAATAGTTTATCAAATATCGATATTATTTCTAAAAATTCTAAATTATTTCATTACCGGGAGTGGCAAGAAGAAATGCGTAAGTTTTCCTTTTGCAGTCATGAAGAATTTGTTGTGGCTAATTCCAATGATATTTTGGTTTACCATATGTTTTCTGAAAATGAAAGTTTTGGTCTTGCTAGAGGGGATGTTGTGTCTAGCTTGAATTATTTTTGCTCTGTTTATCCAAGATTTTTTGATGATTCTTCCTTTTATCAACGGACAATTTCTTACTTGGATTCTTTTGTTGATGTTTCTTTTTATAAAAGGAGAGGGAAGTTTTATCAGTATGCAAAAGAAGCCAAAGATAGTATACAAAAATTAAAAGGACTAAAATAGTTCTTTTTTTTCATATACTTTTTTCTTTTACATATAATTTTTTAGGAGGGATTAGATGCAAAAAGTTATTTCTTTTGATAAAAAATTGGAATTTAAGACTATGATTGGAGATATTTCCTCTATTTCTTTGGAACAAGATTTGTCTTTTACAGATGATAGTACGATTTCTGGAGAATTAGTTGTTTCTGGAAAATATAAGTTAACGGCGGCTTCTAGATTGGAAGAAGATTTTTCTTTTCATTTGCCTATTGAAATTGTTCTTACAGAGAAATTAGAGGAAGAAACTAGAAAGGTTAGTATTGAAGATTTTCGATATGAGATTCAGGAAGATGATAGTATTTTATGTCATATTGAATTGTTGATTGAAGGGGTAGAAATAATTGATGTGGTTGATGATACTCGTTTGGAAGATAGTTTAAGAAGTGTGGAAGAAGATAGAGTGGAAAACGATACGAAAATCATTCGTGAATGTGATGGTGATGAAGGTATTTCTTCTGATATGAATACTGTTGCTCTTGATACTATGACTGCGGATACGGAATCTATTTCTAATAATGAACCTGAATTTGAAGTGGTCAATTCTAAAACTGTTGCGGTTGCGGCGATGGAGGGAAAACCTGAAAAAAATTTAAATAAGGAAGAAAAGGGAGCAGCTAGAGAAGATGTAGGATCCTTATTTTCTTCTTTTAAAGATAGTGATGAAACCTTTGCTACTTATTCTGTTTATATTTTTAGACAAAACGATACTATTGAGATGATTATGGATAAATATCAAGTTACTAAGGAAGAATTAGAAAGTTATAATGATTTATCTAATTTGTCTATCGGTTCTAAAGTAATTATTCCCACTCATAACCATGAGTAAGTTTAACATTTCTAAGTGTTCTTATATCCATGGTGATAAACTTATTGAAACACCAAGGGGAAAATTTATCATTACTCCAAAGTCAAATGATAAAGTTAAAATATTTCGTTATTTGGAGCAAAGAGATTTTCCTTTCTTTTTACCTATGGAAAATTCTATTTCTGATTCTTATGAACTTTATCCTTATGTTGAAGATGATATTTTATTCGAGGATAAAGCAATTGATTTGGTTCATATTTTGAGCTTATTGCATATTAAAACAACTTCTTACCAGGAAGTTGCTATGGATTCTGTAAAAAAAATGTATGAAGATATTTCTAATAAAATAGAACAACTGGATGCTTATTATCATAAGCTACATGATGATATCGAAGCTCATATTTATATGGCACCGGATGAATATTTATTGGTTCGTAATATTAGTTTATTATATGAAAATTTATTTTTAAGTAAAAGATATTTGGATGATTGGTATGATTTAAAGAAAGATTCTACAAGAGAACGAGTCGTGTTACTTCATAAACAGCCTTGTTTATCTAATTTTGTTGATCGTAAAACACCATACTTTATACACTGGGATTTATCTGAAAAAGGTTATCCTATTTCTGATTTTTTATATTTTTTTAAGCAACATTATTCTATTTTGGAGATGAATTCTTTATTTCAGATTTATCAAAGTAAGTTTCAGTTTACAAAAGATGAAATGTATTTGTTTTTTAGTTTGTTATTGCTTGATTGTGAAATATCTTTTTCTTCTGATCATTATAAGAATACTATTCTTGTTCATGAGAGTATTTTTTATTCTTCTAAAGTGAATAGTTTTATTTTAAAACAAAATCAGAAAGATCAAGAAACAAATGAGAGCAAATTCGATTAGCAAAATTATAGCGTTTAATCTTGTTGTTATAAAGATAAGTAGAATAATTTGATAAAAAATGATAATTAATGTCGCTATAATTCCTAATAGGTAAAAAATGCTATTTCTTCTTTTTTGTTTGCAATAATTACAGCGACAAAATAAGTTATGTTTTGTTTTCATTTTATCACCTATTATAATTTATGCTTTTATTTTTTTTGGTTGACATGGGAATAAATATTTATTATAATTTAATTGATAATTATTATCGATAAGGAAGGCTTATGAATACACGAAATACAAAACAAAAGGAAATTATTCTTCATACTTTGCAAAATATGAATACTCATCCTACGATTTTGGAACTTTATGATGCAGTTCATGAAATAGATCCATCTATTGGTCAAGCAACGGTATATCGTAATGTTTCAAAGTTTGTAAAAGAAAATTTAGTTCAAAAAATCCCTACGAATGATGGAATTGATCATTATGACGGAAATTGTAATAAACATTATCATTTTGTTTGTCAAAAATGTCATCGATTGGTGGATTTATATGGAAATGAGGCGGACTATCTTTTTGGAGAGATAGAAAAAAAGCATCATTTACAAATTTCTGATATTCATATTTTATGTGAAGGAATATGTAATGAATGTAAGTAGTGTGTTTTGCTTTTAGAAAGTAATAATTATAGAGAATAGTTGTGACACTTTATTATTTGTGCTATGATGTAAGTGATAGGTATGTTACATACTGATTCTTAATTAAAAATTGAGGAAGGAAGGTATTGAAATGGAAAATTATAAAGGAACAAAAACAGAACAAAATTTAATGACTGCTTTTGCAGGAGAAAGTCAAGCTAGAAATAAATATACTTTTTATGCTAAGAAAGCTCGTAAGGATGGTTTTGAGCAATTAGCTGCTATATTTGAAGAAACAGCTAATAATGAAAAAGAACATGCAAAATTATGGTTTAAAGAATTACATGGTGGAGATATTCCTGATACAACAACGAACTTAGAAGATGCTGCAGCTGGTGAAAACTACGAATGGACAGATATGTATAAAAATTTTGCTGAAACTGCAAGAGAAGAAGGATTTACAAGACTTGCTACATTATTTGAAAAAGTTGGCGAGATTGAGAAGGAACATGAAAAGAGATACTTAACATTACTTCAGAATATTAAAGATGAAAGAGTATTCAAGAAGGATGGAGATAAAATTTGGGTATGCCGTAATTGTGGATACGTTTATACTGGTAAAGAAGCACTTAATGTTTGTCCAGTTTGTGCTCATCCACAAAGTTTTATGGAAGTTAAAGCCGATAATTATGAATAAGAAAAAACGACCCTATAGGTTGTTTTTTTTTGACTTTTTTCAATATTTGTGATATAATATGCTCACTTAAATGGAAAAGGGGTATAAAAATGTCATTAGTATTATCACTTGCGATGGAGCAAGTTAGAAGAAATCAACAAAATTCTTTATCTAGTAGTGAAAACTATTCTTCTGTAGAAAGTTCCGATACTTTATTACAAAAGAAATACGAAGGTCTTGCCAGAATGGAATTTTGGGATTTGGATGATACAACACAGAAAGAGGTTATTACATTTTTACTTAATCATAGAAAAGCAACGAGTGCTGGTGAAGTAACTTTATCTTTGGGATTTCATGAAATGGGTAAAAAGCCACTAGTTTGTACTATTTCTTATGGTGATGATGGATGCTTATTGAAAGTGGAGAATGAAGATAATATAAAAAGGAGTACTAGTACTGTTTGGGTTCGTCCTGATGGAATAGAACATGAAGCTTTTATTAGTGATTCTTTGTTTGCAGGAGATGGTGTTCATCGTGTTGAAATAGAACGGATGGCTTCTAATATCAATGGGGAAATAAAAGAGGATTGTCTGATTACTTCTACTGGCGATTATCCGATAGATTTAACTAGTCGTTTCTTTGGAGATTTTGAATCAAAACATAAATGTTTTGTAGAAAAAGATGTACAATTGGACAGTCCTAGGGTATCTTTGAAAGATATTTTGCATCAGGGATTTCCTGATATGGATGGCTACTCTGGATTTTCGTCTTGTGAAAGTTCTAATTATCGTCAATTGTTTTCTGAACATGAAGCAAACATAGAAAGAGCAAAAGCTTTATATACGATGTTACCTACCAATAAAAAGACTTCTAGCATTGTTCGTTAGAAGTCTTTTTTAGTGTTGGTTATCCTTTAGGGCATTTTTTATAATTCATTATTTTGTGCAAGAAAATAAAGATATGAAAAAGTTCCTGCAAATATTATCATACTATTTATTAATCTTCGCTCTTCGATGGTTACTATTGTTTTTTCTGCAATATAGATACATATTAATACAATAAAAGTGATTGTCCATCCTAATTTCTTTGTTGCTTTTTCTTTATTATAAAACGGTTCTTTTTGGAGATGATTTCCATATTCGATTAAAAAAATAATTATAAAAATACTGATTATTATCCATTTTAGAAAAGTTTCTTTCTTTTTTGTTAAGTTGTTTTTCATATTTCAGTATATGTCGAAAATGGGTGTTTTTATGATATAATGTTAGAGGTGATATTATGAAGAAACATGAACTTTTGGTACCTGTTCAAGATATGGAATGTTTAAAGCAAGCTATTGCGAATGGAGCGGATGCTGTTTATGGTGGATGTCAAAATTTTGGAGCCAGAAAATTTGCTAAAAATTTTACCGATGAAGAAATGATAGAGGCAATTCGACTTTGTCATTTATATGATGTTAAGTTTTATGTAACTATGAATACTTTGGTGAAAGATGCAGAAGTTTCTGATTTTTTAAAACAGGTAGAATTTTTATATAAAAATGGAGTCGATGCTATTATAATGCAAGATTTTGGTATGATTTCTTACGTGTTAAAAAAATATCCCAATTTAGAAGTTCATGCCTCTACCCAATTTAATAATTCTTCTTATGATGTTGTTAAATTGCTTTATGATATGGGTGTTAAAAGAGTGGTTATGTCCCGTGAATTGACTTTGCAAGAAATAGAAGAAATTGATGTTCCTATTGAAAAAGAAGTTTTTATTCACGGAGCTTTGTGTATTTCCTATTCTGGTTGTTGTCTTATGAGTTCTATGATTGGAGGACGCAGTGGTAATCGCGGCGAGTGTGCAGGTTCTTGTCGATTACCATATAAGTTGTATTATAAAGATCGTTTGCTATCTGATTCTAAATATTTACTTAGTACTAGAGAATTAAATACCAGTTCCCGTTTTTTAGAATTATTAAATAGTAACATTTATAGTTTTAAAATAGAAGGGCGTATGAAAAGTCCAGAGTATGTTGGATTTATTACGAAATTGTATCGGCGTTTAATAGATAATTCTGGTAATATTTCTGATTTGGATTTGGAAACAGAAAAACTAAAAACCATATTTCATCGTGAATTTACTTGTGGTCATTTGTTTCAGACTGATGTTTTTCATTTTATGAATCCTGATACACCTAATCATATAGGACTTCCTATCGGAAAAGTTGTTTCTTGGAATTCTTCTAAAATAGGAATTCGCTTGGATAAGCCTTTACATCAAGGGGATGGTATTCGTTTTTTAGAAAGTGGTAAGGGATTAATTGTAAATTATTTGTATGATCAGAATGGATTGTTAATTTCTAAAGCGGATAGTGGAGAAGTTTGTTATGTAGATAATAAAATAGGACTTAATGATAATAATACAGTATCTAAAACTTTAGATTATTTATTGATGCAAGAGTTAAAAGTTATTCCTTCGAAAAAGATTCCTATTTCTTTTTCTGTTAAATCACGTGTTGGAGCTCCCTTTACGGTGCAAATTAGTGATGGATTTAGGAAAATTCAGTTATCTGGAAATGTTATTGAACGTGCGATTACCACACCTGTTAGTAAGTCTAAGATTTGTTCTCAATTAGAAAAACTTGGTGGGACACCTTTTGTTAGTACTTCTATTGATGTTGAAATGGATGCTGATATTTTTATTTCTTTACGAGAAATTAATGAATTACGCCGAGAACTGGTAGAAAGATTGATGAATGCCAGAATGATGCCTAAATATGAAGCTATTATACAAGACTTTACTTTTGATGGTTTATCTCTTTCTAGAGATTTAAAGAATAGTGCTTCTGTTTTTACGAAAGAACAGTTGGAAACTTGTTTGGAATTAGGGTTTGAACGCATTTATACATCAAATTTGTCTTTGTTTCGTCAATATGAAGATTTTGATAAAGTTTATTATTCTATGCCTAGGTGTTTATTTTATGTGAAGAATCAATTAGAGGGTAATTCCTTAGTTAAAGAATTTTGTGATTTTTCTTCTATTAAAAATGTAATAGGAGATTATTCATTTAATGTATGTAATATTTATACCGCTTATTTTTTATATCACATGGGTTTATCTAAATTAACTTTATCTGTTGAACTTTCTAATGCTGAAGTTTTGGAGTTTGTTCATTGCTTTGAACGTACTTTTTCCTGTTTGCCTAATATAGAGGTTGTTGGATATGGTCGTGTTGAAGTTATGATTATTAAGGATAATATCTTAAACTTAAAAGAGGAAGATTATCAATATTCGTTGGTGGATTTGCGTAAACGTAGTTTTCCTGTTTATTTTTCTGATGGAAAAACTATAATTTTAAATTATCAAAATACTATTTCTATAGATTTTCCATCGTTGAATAAGATTTCATCTATTCGTTATCAATTTTTTACAGAGTCGAGAGAGGAAATATTAAATATTGTAAAAAAAGTTTAATAACTTATTTTCTAGTGTTAAAATTAAATGTTTTATGATAAAATAATTTTAGATAGGAAGTGATAAAAGATGAATAAAGGTACCGAAGAAAGAATCATTCCAGTTAAAAATTATGTTATTTTGTTAATTATGTTTGTCGCTGTTGTGGTGTTGGTTTTTTATCTGTGCAATTTATATCATGTTTATGATGAACATCAAAGAAAGGTTCCCGTAATTAGAGATACATTATCTGAGATTCAGCCAGATGAACTAGAACATTATGTGATGGAAACTCCATCTACAGCTATTTATATGTGTACTGCAGAAAATGAAATTTGTAGAGATTATGAAAAAGGTTTTAAAAAATTGATAGAAAAAGAAGATTTACAAGATAGCATTATTTATTTAAATTTAAGTAATATTGATTTGAACCAATTTGTAGATAAATTTAATGCTAAATATCCTTATAAGGTGGAAATCACGAAAAATTATCCAGCATTAGTTATTTTTGAAGATGGTGAGATTCGCGCAATGTTGCAAGGAACTAAGAATCATAAGCTTACACTTACGCAAACAGAACAATTTATTGAAATGAATCAAATCAAAAGACAAGGGGAGGGGGAGTAATCTCCTTTTCGTTAGGGGTGAAATTATGAATCATATTGTGTTATTTGAACCAGAGATTCCTCAAAATACTGGTAATATTATGAGAACTTGTGTTGCTACAGGGACAAAGCTACATTTGATTAAACCATTGGGGTTTGTTTTGGATGATGCTCATTTACGTCGATCTGGTGTTAATTATATTGATAAATTAGATTTTGAAGTATATGAAAACTTTTCTGATTTTAAAGCTAAGAATCCAGGTGTTTATTATTATTTTACAAGATACGGTAAAAAGCCTCATTCTAGTTTTGATTATCAAAATTTAAAAGGAGAAAACCTATACTTTATTTTTGGAAAAGAGTCTACAGGTATACCGAAGGAAATATTACAAAATGATTTGGATCATTGTATGCGAATTCCTATGACTGCAAATGTTCGCGCTTTGAATGTTTCTAATAGTGTTGCTATTGTAATTTATGAAGTTTTAAGGCAACAAAATTATGAGGGGTTACTTTTTACGGAGCCTCATAAAGGTGCTGATTATCTAGAACAATAATTTTTATGTTAGCGGATTATTTTATATAATTTGCTTTTTTTATTTTATTAGGCTATAATCATTATATTTGAAATGACTTAGAAAGTAGTGGTTTTGTGTTAACTAGGAAAGAGGAAATTGAACGTAGTATTATTACTAAGTTTAGAAAAGAAATATGGCGTCCTTTTACAAAGGCTGTTCGTGATTATCAATTGATTCAGGAAGGCGATAAAATAGCGGTGTGTATTTCGGGTGGTAAGGATTCTATGCTTTTGGCGAAGTGTATGGAAGAATTGCAAAAACATGGTAAGGTTAAATTTGAAATTTGTTATATTGTAATGAATCCTGGATACCGTTCAGAAATTTATGATCAAATTTTGGAAAATGCACGCGTGTTAGGTATTGATATTCAAGTTTTTCCGTCTAAAATATTTGATATCGTAGATCAACAAACAAATTCTCCTTGTTATTTATGTGCTCGTATGCGTCGAGGCTTTTTATATGCTAGAGCTCAAGAACTTGGGTGTAATAAAATTGCTTTAGGGCATCATTTTGATGATGTTATTGAAACTATTTTGTTGTCTATTTTTTATGGTGGAGAATATAAAAGTATGCCACCGAAATTGAGAAGTACTAATTTTTCTGGAATGGAACTTATTCGTCCTCTTTATTTTGTAAGAGAGGATGCTATTATTCGTTGGGCAAAATATAATCAGTTAAGTTTTATTAATTGTGCATGTAAGTTTACGGATTCTAATAATGTTGATTCAAAACGATTAGAAATGAAGCATTTGATACGACAATTTGAGTCTAAAAATCCTAATATTGGTGCTAATATTTTTAAGTCTTCGGAGAATGTGAATGTTGATACTCTTTTAGGTATAAAAAAAGAAGGTCAAAAAATTTCGTTTTTAGATAATTATGATAAATGATGTTTTCTATAATTTATATGAATGAATGCAATTTGTTATAAGAATAATAAAATTATTATATTTTTGAATAAAAAAACTCTTTTTATCTCATAAGAAAGGTGAAAGGAGTTTTTTATGTCTAAATACAAAGTTGAAATTAGTGGTATTGATACTAGTAGTATTCCTGTTTTGAGTAATGAAGAGATGAATACATTGTTTTCTAGGTTACATCAGGGAGATTTAGAGGCTAGAGATTTATTAGTTGAAGGAAATTTAAAATTAGTACTTTCTATTTTAAAAAGATTTCAGCATCGAGTCGAGAATATGGATGATTTGTTTCAAATAGGGTGTGTTGGTTTATTAAAAGCTATTGATAATTTTGATTTGTCACATGAAGTTAAATTTTCTACGTATGCTGTTCCAATGATTTTAGGTGAAGTCCGTCGTTATTTACGTGATAATAATAGTGTACGTGTTAGTCGCTCAGTGAGAGATATTGCATATAAAGCTTTAAAATATAAAGAGCAAGTATATACGCAAACTGGAGTTGAGCCTTCTTTAGATGATGTTGCTGCCTATTTGAATATTTCTTTATTTGATGTGGTACAGGCGCTTGATTCTTTGCGTGAGCCAGTTAGTATGTTTGAACCTATATATTCTGATGGTGGTGATACGATATATTTGTTTGATCAGATTGAAGATAAAAGTACTAATAGTAATGAAATTTCTATGCGAATTGCCTTAGATGAAGCTATACAAAATTTAGAAGATCGCGAGCAATATATTTTAGATGAACGTTTTGTTATTGGTAAGACTCAAATGGAAATTGCTGAAGAATTACAGATTAGTCAGGCTCAAGTTTCTAGAATTGAAAAAGGCGCTATTAAACAATTAAAGAAAGTTTTGAAATAAAATGCATATAGTTTATTAGGTGGTAGAATGCGTTTATCGGAACTTCAAAGTAAAAGTATTGTATCTGTTGTAGATGGAAAAAATGTTGGGAATATTATCGATGTTAATGTTATGATGGATGGACGTATTGAGTCTTTGATTATTGAATCTGGAAAATCTTTTTTCAATTTTAATCGTGATAATGATACTAAGATATTGTGGAAGGATATTACTAAAATAGGAGAAGATGTTATTTTAGTAAATACTAATACAAAATGAGTATATTAAAGAAGATGGTATTCATTTTTGTAGCTTGTTGTTTCCTTTCTTTTTTTTGTGTGTGTTTCTTGGGGAAAAAAGTAAATCCTATTTTGCTCAATTATTTGAATCTAGAAGTTGAGCGTATTACTTCTAATATTATTGATTCCTCTGTGAATGATGTGTTGGCAAAAGAGCAAAGTGATGAGTTGTTTGTTATTACAAAAAATGGTAATAATGAAATAGAGATGATTGATTATGACACTCAAAAAGTGAATTTATTGTTAAAAAGAGTCAATGAAAATATTTATTCTAAATTAAAGAAATTAGAAGAGGGAAATATTAAGGATTTTTCTTTGAGTTCTCCTATTGAAGGAAGTAATTTTCGAGGAGTAGAATCTGGATTGGTTTGTGAAATACCAATTGGTTCATTAACTGGCAACGGTTTTCTTAATAATTTAGGTCCGGTTGTTCCAATTAAAATGTCATTTTTAGGCCAAGTAAGCAGTACATTAAAAACCAAAGTTACTAGCTATGGTATTAATAATTTATATTTAGAGTTATATATACAAGTGGAAGTGAAAGAAAGAATATCTTTACCAAGGTCGTCTAAAGATGTTACTATTTCTATTACCGCTCCTTTAAGTATTAAAATTGTTTCTGGCATTGTTCCAGATTATTATGGTGGTATTTTGGATAAAAGTTCTCAAACTTCTTTTTTTCCAGAAATTGCTTAATGCATGTTATAATAATTAAAGAGGTGATAAAATGAAACATTATGAGTTTAATGGATGTACTTATGAATTGATTTCTAATGATAATTGCTTTGTTTTTGATAATATTAAAGAATACGTGACTGACTATTTTAAGGATTTTGATTATATATTCGGAGATTTTTCTGGAGATAGAGTAAGATTAAAAGGTTTTTATGACAGTAATCATAAAAATGTAAAAAAATATAATGATATAGCTTTTTTAGAAAATTATAAGAAAGAGTATTGTCATTTTGGAACAAAAACCTTTTTATTAAAAAAAGTTAATAAAAAATAGTTGTAATTTCTTTAAAATACGATATAATTGTATTATATGGATAATAAAGGGAGGTCATTTTATGGAAGAAAAGAAAATGATGAAAATTGTATCAGAGGACGGATCTAGCGAAGAAGTTGAAGTTGTGTTCGCTTTTGAATTTAAAGATAATAAAAAAGAATATGTAATTTATACTAAAAATGAACGTGATGAAGACAATAATATTACCGTTTATGTTTCTAATGTTGATCGCTCTAATGGTGGTGCTAAATTGTTAGGTGTTGAAAGTGAAGAAGAGTGGAATAGAATTAAAGATGTTTTACGTGAACTTGCAAAAGGAGAATAGTAATTAAGGAGGAATAGTAAATGGAAAATATAGTTTTAAATAAAGAAGTAATTCCATATGAGGTAAATACAGATAAAATAGTTCCTTTTCCTATAAAAAGAATTAAAATGAAGAATGAATCTAAGGTGAATGTAGATTTGTATGTTCAACATCATTCTTTACAACCTTCCATAGGAGAAATTAAATCTAATAGTGAAGTGGGTTCTGTGAATGTAGAAAGTCAGAATCAAACTGTTTCTGATATGGGAAGTTCCACGGTTTCGGATGATACTAGAAAACTTTATATAAATTCTTATTTTGATGTTTTTGATATATTTGGTAATAAACCTATTAGATTACCTGATTCTACATATGTTAAAGTTCATGATGCTGGTTCTTATTTTACTGACGATACTAAGAATGAAGTGGAGAATGATACTTCTTTAACACCATCTTTGAATGTTGATTCTATTTCTGAGAGTGAATCTTCACAAATATTTGGTCAGGATAGTTCTATTACTATTGATACGTCTAAAGTAGATACTAGTAAAATCCGTGATGCTGTAGATGGTGCTTTTGAAAGCGATAATAGAGTTAAAGTTGGACCTGCTGCAGTTAAAGCTAAGACTGATAAGTATAGTGAGAACGCAGAAATTAAGGGAATTCCAACGGTAGGTCATATAAATGATGAGATTTTTTCTTCAAGTGAGAAAGTTGCGGATGATACTATTGCTAAAGATGTACAACCAGAAAGAGGTAGAGAAACTCCTATTATAGTTCCAGAGCGTCAGGAAGTTGAAAGTACTAAAACTGTTTCAATTGATAGTGATGAAAATCGTTTTGTGTTTAGTATGTCTAATAGTGATAGTAATAAGGAATCTGAGGAAGATAATTATTTAAACCGATTAAAGCAATATGAAACTTCTTTTAAGGATAGTGGGAATGAGTTACCAGGGGATATTATTAGTTTTGAAGAGGCAAAGGCTAATATAGAACGTGCAAAAAAGGCTTCAAAGTCTTTAGATGCTCGTGTTGAGGAAGAAACGGCTAAATTACAAGAAGCAAAAGATAAGTGTAATGAAGCTCTTGAAGGGTATAGACAAGTTTGTGTTCAAGTAAAAGAGCAAATTGAGTTGTATCAACAAGCCAATCAAGAGAAAGAAGGGCAGATTAGTGCTTTGGTTGCAGAAAGACAAATGCAAGAAGCGAAAGCTGCTGAATATACACATCAACGCGATGAATTTGCTGGTTTAATAGGTGAGACAGATCAAGTGACTCATATAAAAAGAAAAGCCGCTTAAAATAAGTATGATATTTTGATTGTTAGTGTTGTAAATGCTGACAGTCTTTTTTTATATAAAATAATTAAAGTAATATTTATTTTTTTGTTCCATATAATAAAATATGAAAAATAAAATAATGTTTTATTATCAAATTGATAATATTGAATTGACCAAGGTTAGGGATATATATTATTTTAGATATCAAAAAAAATTATATTCTTTTGAAAAAATATTTAATCTTAATCAGTTTAATGAAATATTAAAAATATTGAAAATAAATTTATCAAAAAAATATTTTCCTATAATTCCTAATATTTATCATAAGGATTTTTGTTATATTGATGATAATTGGTATGCGTTATTTTTACATGATAATTTTTCATTTTCTCTTATGGATGACATTATTAATATACCTAAATTATTTTCTAATGGGCATTATATTAAAAAAACATCTTGGGATGTTTTGTGGTCTAAGAAAATAGATTATTATGAATATCAGTTTAAAAACATATATAATATGTATCCTATAATCAATGAGAGTTTTTATTATTTTATTGGGATGGCTGAAAATGCTATTAGTTATATTAAGTATAATTTAGATCAGAATTATTTTCAAAGTGATGCTATGCTTTATTTATGTCATAAAAGAATTTGTTCTGATAATATTTTTCATCCTAAAAATTTTGTTATTGATTATTATTCTCGTGAAATAGCTGAATATATAAAATATTTATTTTTCTCTGATAGATATCGTACTGTTAACTTTTTTGAATTTTTTCAATTGTTTTCTTTTTCGTATAATGATTATATTTTGCTTTATTCTAGGTTGATTTTTCCATCCTATTATTTTGATATCTATGATGAAGTTATTAATCATAGATTGCAGGAGTATGAAGTAAAAAAAATAATATTACGTGTTAATGAATATAATACTTTTTTAAGTTATATTTATGAAATTATTTGTAGATTTGTTAAAATACCTGAAATTATGTGGATAAAAAAAGAAATGCTATGATACATTTCTAACTTCTTTAATTTCTGGTATTTCATTTATTAGTAATTGTTCAATGCCATCTTTTATAGTGATGTCCATCATTGGACAATTTTCACATGCTCCTGTCAATTTAATATACACAATGTTATTTTCGTATTTAATAAATTCTAAGTCTCCTCCATCATTTATTAAATATGGTCGAATTTTATCAATTGTTTTTTTTATTTTTAATTCTGTTGTGTCTTTCATTTTAATCACCATTTTTATTATATATATTTTTTTCTTTGTAGTAAAGAGTAAGGGTTAATTCTTGTGCAGATTTTAATTTGATGATATACTTGTTATAGGAAGTGTTTTGATGAATCAATATAAGAAAGGGGAAATTGTTACAGGTTGTGTTACTGGAATTGAAAAATACGGTATTTTTGTTAGTTTAGATGATTATTATAGTGGCTTGATTCATATTTCTGAAATTTCTGATTTTTTTGTAAAAAATCCTGCAGATTATGTTTATATCGGAGAAACAATTAAGGCACTTGTTATAGATGATAGTGATATTGATTCTTATCATGTAAAACTCAGTATCAAAAATATTGATTATAAATTTTCTAAACGAAGAAACAGAAAAATTATTGAAACTCCAAAAGGTTTTTCTACTTTAAAAAGACTTTTACCTGTATGGATTTCTCAAAAAACTAAGGAAATGCAAAAAAATATGCAAAAAAATTAAAAAATAGGGTTGATGGTATTGACAAACAATTAAAATGTTGGTATATTTAGTACTGTCAACTGACATTTTTGGGCGATTAGCTCAGTTGGTTAGAGCACCTGCCTTACAAGCAGGGGGTCATAGGTTCGAGTCCTATATCGCCCACCATGCCGAAATAGCTCAATTGGTAGAGCAACTGACTTGTAATCAGTAGGTTCC